>NZ_PQHY01000003.1:0-187617 GCF_003385175.1 Amycolatopsis ruanii | reverse complement strand
GGCCGGGCTTCCCGCGTCCGGCCACCGGGTGGTGGCCGGTCCGCCCACCGGGCGCGCCGCTCGGCGAGCCTTCACTAAGGACGTTCCAGCACCAGGTCCGCGCTGTCCGCCCCTGCCGCGATCGTGGTCACCGCCGGGCGGCCGGTGGTGCTCGTCAGCGTGTACTGGCCCCCGGTCACCCGCTCGAAGCGGTACGTGCCGTCCGCCCCGGTGACCGTCCCGGCCACCCGGCGGCCCGACGCATCCCGCAGCTCCAGCGCCAGACCCGCCACCGGGCGGCCGTCCGCGGTCACCGTTCCCGTCAGGGTGCTGTGCGTGTCCAGCACCAGGTCGGCCACGTGCTCCCGCCCGCCGCCCAGCGGCACCACCGTCGCCGCGGGATCGGCACCCGGCGCGGCCGCCACCAGCGTGATCTCCCCGGCGTCGAGGCCGGTGAGCCGGTAACCACCGTCCGGATCGGACACCGTGCTGGCGATGACGTCCCCGCCCGGCCCGACCGCGGTCACCGCCGCCGTCGCGACCGGCTGCCCGCTGTGCCGGTCCCGCACCACGCCCCGCACGCTGGTCGCTGGTTCGAGCGTGACGTCCAGCGGCGCCGCGGGCCCGGCTTCGAGCGTGACGACCGTCGCGTGCGGCTGGAACCCGGCGCGCGAGACGATCAGCACGTAGGTGCCCGGCGCCAGCCCGCCGAGGCGGAACGAGCCGTCCGCGCCGGTGCGGGCCCGCGACACCTGCGCGCCGACCCGGTCGGTCAGCGTCAGCGTCACCTCCGGCAGCGGTCGCCGCCCGCTGCTCACCCGGCCGGTGAGCGTCACCTCGGCCGTCGTGGTCATGACCGCTCCTTCCGAACCAGGTCGATGTCGTGCCGCCAGGTGAGCCCGGCGCCGACCGAAACCGTCTCGTGCACCGCCGGGTGCTCGACCGCCACCAGGGTCAGCGGCTCCTCGGGCAGCGCCGCCAGCGCGTAGCCGCCGTCCGGGCCGGCCGCCGTGCTCGCCGCGACGCTCCCGTCGGCCCGGTGGGCGGTGACCGTGACCAGGCCCGCGCCGCTCGTGCCGCGGACCGTGCCCGACACCCAGCGCCCGGCCGCACGCGCCTGCTGCCGCGCGGGCAGGAAGGCCGCGACGAACAGCGCCACCAGCGCCGCGCCCGCGCCGATCGCCAGCACCACCCGGAACCCGTTCTGCGACGGCACGGTCACCGGTCCGAACGAGACGGTCATCTGCGCCAGCACCACGCCCGCGACCGCGCTGGAGGTCGAGGTGCCGATCGAGCGCATCAACGTGTTCAGGCTGTTGGCGGACGCGGTCTCCGACACCGGCACCGCGGACATGATCAGCGCGGGCATCGCGCCGTAGGACAGGCCGATCCCGGCGCCGATGACGCACGAGGCGACCAGCAGCTGCCACACCTCGCCCATCAGCACGATGTTGAGCCCGTACCCGGCGGCGACCACGAGCGCGCCGAGCATCAGCGTCACCTTCGGGCCGCTGGTGCGGGAGATCTTCGCCGACACCGGGGCGGTGGCCATCATGACCAGGCCGGACGGCGCCATCACCAGGCCGGCCACCAGCATCGTCTGGCCCAGCCCGAACCCGGTCGCGGTGGGCAGCTGCAGCAGCTGCGGCAGCACCAGCGACATCGCGAACATCGCGAATCCGAACACGACGGACGCCATGTTGGTCAGCAGCACCTGCCGCCGCGCGGTGGTGCGCAGGTCCACCAGCGGTTCCTTCGCACGCAGCTCCCACCAGCCCCACACCAGCAGCACCACGACGGCGGCGACGAACAGCCCGATGGTCAGCCCGTCGCCCCAGCCCCAGTCGGCGCCCTTGGAGATCGCCAGCAGCAGGCACAGCAGCGCGACCGACAGGCCGAGCGCGCCGGGCAGGTCGAACCGCCCGCCGGTGCGCACCGCGGACTCCGGCACGAACGACACGACCAGCAGGAACGCGACCACGCCAAGGCCGGCGGCCGTCCAGAACAGGACGTGCCAGTCGGCGTTCTCGGCGATCAGCGCCGCGGCGGGCAGGCCAAGCGCGCCGCCGACGCCGAGGGAGGCGCTCATCATCGCGGTCGCCGAGCCGAGCCGTTCGGCCGGCAGCTCGTCGCGCATGATGCTGATGCCCAGCGGGATCACGCCCGAGGCCAGGCCCTGCAGCGCGCGGCCGGCGATCATCGGCACCAGGCTGCTGGACAGGCCGCAGGTCACCGACCCCGCCACCAGCAGGACGACGCTGACCAGCAGCATCCGCCGCTTGCCGTACATGTCGCCGAGGCGGCCGACGGTCGGCGTCGCGACCGCGGCGGCCAGCAGCGTGGCGGTGATGGCCCACGCGGTGTCCGCCGAGGAGGCGCCGAGCAGGCCGGGCAGTTCGGGGACCAGCGGGATGATCAGGGTCTGCATCAGCGAGACCACGATGCCGGTGAACGCCAGGACCGGCACCACGCGGCCGGCGCGGGCAGAGGACATTGCGGAAGCCTCCGGAGAGTTTAAATCAATCGATTGACTTACCGTAGCAGACCGGGTTAGGGTATGTCCGGGTGATCGGTAAAATGCCCCGGTGCGGGCCGCGTGGCCTGCCCTGATTCCCGCGGTGGTGACGATGGCGACGAAGACGGCACGAGCCGATCGCGTCACCGCCACGCGCGAGGCGATCCTCACGACGGCCGAACGGCTCTTCGCCGAGCACGGCGTGTACGCGGTGTCCAACCGGCAGATCAGCGAGGCGGCGGGGCAGGGCAACACGGCCGCCGTGGGCTACCACTTCGGCACGAAGGCCGATCTGGTGCGGGCGATCGTGCGCAAGCACACGGCCGAGATGGAGCGGATCCGCGACCGGATGGTGGCCGAGACCGGCGATTCGGACGACCCGCGCGACTGGATCGCGTGCATCGTGCGGCCGGCCACGGAACACCTGGCGGCGCTGGGGAACCCGACGTGGTTCGCGCGGTTCAGCGCGCAGGTCACCACGGACCCGGCGCTACGGGACATCATCGCCGACGACGCGTTGTCGTCGCCGTCGATGGTGCGGACGCTCGACGGGCTGAAGCGCTGCCTGCCGAAGCTGCCGGCCGAGGTGCGCGCCGAGCGGAGCGCCATGATGCGGCAGCTGATGGTGCACATGAACGCCGAGCGGGAACGCGCCCTGGCCGACGGCACCCCGACACCACGAAAGAACTGGCACGACGCGGCGACCGGCCTGATCGACGCCGTGCTGGGGCTGTGGATGGCCCCGGTGACGACGGCGCGCTGACCGTCAGGTGCCCCGCCCCGCCCCGACCCGCCGCGCGGCCGGCCACGCGCTGCACGGCGGGATCGGCAGCCGCGGCCGCGGGGGCGCCGTGGGCGTGGCCTCCCTGGGCGGCTGTCCGACCGGGCCTACACGGGCGGCGTGCCGTGCGTGTGGAACGACTCGATCGTCTTCAGGCCCCACGCCTGGCCCTTCGCCCGCTCGGCCTCGGTCCAGGTGATCGGTTCCCAGTCGGGCGCGAAGATCAGCCGCGCGGCCGGGTTGCACAGCTCGATCCGGTTGCCGCCGGGCTCGTAGACGTACAGGAAGAACGTCTGCTGGATCGCGTGCTTGTGCGGCCCCGTCTCGATGAACACGCCCTTGTCCAGCGCGATGTCCGCCGCCCGCAGGATGTCCTCCCGCGTGTCCGTCGCGAAGGCGATGTGGTGCAGCCGCCCCGACGAGCGGGTCCAGTCATTGGTGTAGACCAGATCGTAGGACTTCTGCGCGAAGTGCGTCCACTGCCCGGAAATCACCCCGCTGTCGAGCCGGATCTGCTCGGTCACCCGCCCGCCCAGTGCGTCGCACACGAAACCGCCGTTCGCCGCGGCGTCCTGGGCCAGGTAGTTGACGTGGTCCAGCCGCCGCACGCACACCCCGCGCGCCGGGTACGCCTGCGCCTGGTTCTTCAGCGACGGCCGCAGGTGCCCGGGCGGGTCGTACTTCTCGGTCTCCCAGTAGATCTCCATCTCGTGCCCGTCCGGGTCCCGGAACGCGTACGTGGGCCCGATCCCCGGATCACCGTCCACCCAGCCGATGCCCAGGCCGCGCTCCTCGATCGCGGCGACCCGCCGCTTCAGGGCCGCCTCGCTGGAGGCGCGCATCGCGGTCCGCCCCACCCCGGAGGTCTTGGCGGCGGTGAGTTTGACGCTGTGGTGCTCGTAGTCGTCCCACGTGCGCAGGTAGACCGAGTCGCCCTGCGCGCCGTTCTCGGTCAGGCCCAGCACGTTCACGAAGAAGTCCAGGCTCTTCTCCGGTTCCGGCGTGAGCAGCTCGACGTGACCGAGGTGAGCGATCTCGTGACGGGGCGAGGGTGCGAGGTGGGGCATCGGTGCCTTCCGGGTTTTCTCAGGGACGGGGAAAAACGGTGCCGTCGAACAACTTCCGCGCGGTGCGGATGACGGTGGAGCGCCGCACGCGAGGCCCGGGCGCCAGTTCGACGCCGACCTCCAGCGTGCCGCTCGGGTGCTCGACACCGACCGGCGAGCCGGGCGGCGGCGCGGCGAACAGTTCGTGCCCGGCCGCGCCGTCCAGCATCAGCGCGGTCACCACGCTCACCGCGCCCAGCACGCCGATCGACGGGTGCGGGCGCAGCGGGATGAACGTCCGGGTGCAGATGGCGCCGCCGTCGCGCGGTGCGGCGACCAGCGTCGTCTTCGGCACCGACGCGTCGCGGACGTCGCCGAGGCCCATCAGCGTCCCGGCCTCCAGGCGCAGCGCCTGGATCTCCCCGGCCAGCCCGGTCAGCTCGTCCACCGGTTCGTAGCCGGTGAGGCCGAAGTCGGCCGCGCGCGCCACGACCACGGGCATCCCGTTGTCCACACAGGTCACCGGGATGCCGCCGATGTGGTCGACGACGTTGCCGGTGGGCAGCAGGGTGCCGCACACCGATCCTTCGGTCCCGGTGAACTCCAGTTCGACCGGGGCGGCGGTGCCGGGCACGCCGGAGATCGCCGTCGTGCCGCGGTAGTCGACCGTCCCGCCGGGAGTGTCGAATGTGGACACCGCGATCGCGTCGGTGTTGGTCATCCGCACGCGCACGCTGGTGCGGTCACCACCGGCCGGCACCAGGCCGCGCTCGACCGCGAACTGGCCGACCGCGGCGAGCAGGTTGCCGCACGTCTGCCGGCCGGACACGGTCGCCTCCCCGATCCCGATCTGCAGGAACAGGTAGTCGACGTCCCGGTCGCCCGCGGCGGGGGAGACGATCGCGACCTTGCTGGTGACCGGCTGCGCGCCGCCGAGCCCGTCGATCTGCCGCGGGTCGGGCGTGCCCATGATCCGCAGCAGCAGGTCGTCGCGCTCGGCGGGATCGGCGGGCAGGTCCGAGGCGAGGAAGTAGGCGCCCTTCGACGTGCCGCCGCGCATCAGCATGCAGCGCACGCTCATCCGCGCTCCAGCTTCGCGTACTCCTCCGCCGTCACGTACCGGACGCCCAGCTCGGCGAGCTTGTCCCGCAACCCGTAGCGGTCCAGGCCCAGCTCACCACGACGGAACGCCTGCCGCGTGGCCTCTTCCTTGTCCGCGCGGGCCCGCGACGCGCGCAGGCCGTCGCCCACCAGCTCGCGCGGCACGCACAGCACGCCGTCGTCGTCGGCCAGGATCGCGTCGCCGGGGCGGATGGCCTGCCCGCCGATCACGATCGGCACGTTGACCGAGCCCGCGGTCGCCTTGACGGTGCCCTGCGCGCTCACCGCGGCCGACCACACCGGGAACCCCATCGCGCGCAGGTCCGCCACGTCCCGCACCCCGGTGTTGATGACCAGGCCGCGGACCCCGCGGTGCTGCAGCGCCGTGGCGAACAGCTCGCCGAACAGGCCGTCCCGCGACGGTGAGGTGGTGGTGACGACCAGGACGTCGCCGGGGCGGCACTGCTCGACGGCGGCGTGGATCATCAGGTTGTCGCCCGGCCAGCACAACGCCGTCACGGCGGTGCCGCCGATCCGCGCGCCGTCCTGGATCGGCCGCAGGTCCGGGCCGAGCAGGCCGGTGCGGCCCAGCGCCTCGTGCACGGTCGCGACGCCGAACTCCGCGAGCGCGTCGACCTCCCCGGCGTCGGCGCGCGGCGGGTCGGTGACGATCACCCCGGTCATGCCAGCGCCCCCGTGACCTGCGGGTACACCCGGACGTAGGCCTCGCCCAGGGTGTGGTGCGGCAGGCCCAGGTTCGGCCCGGCGTTGCGCTTGAGCTGCACGCCCCGGCGCTTGGCGAGATCCGTGTAGTAGTCCCACATGTGCTGCTGCGCGGGCAGGCACTCCATGGCCTTGCGCTTGCGGTCGAACACCGGGGTGATGTCGAGCAGGACGTCCGGCTTGAAGTCGCACTGCTCGGGCTGGTGCGGCTCGAAGAAGAACACCGGGGGAGCGCCGAGCGGATCGCCGGGCGCGTCGTAGCCGATGGCCTGCGCCAGCACCCGCGCCTGCAGCGCCATCCGCGCCGCCGCCGGGTGGTCGCCGTTGTACGGGTCGGACAGGGTGTGCGTGAGGACCACGGTCGGCGCCAGCTCGCGGTAGACGTGCACCAGCCGGTCGACCAGCTCGGGCGACTCCCGCAACGGGTAGTCGCCCGCGTCGAAGAAGCGCACCTCCGCGCCCAGCGCCGCGGCCGCGTTCTCGGCCTCGGCGCGGCGAATGGCCTTGATCTCGTCCAGGTTCTTGCCCTCGCGCCAGGCGCGGGCGGACTCGCCGCGCTCGCCGAAGCTCAGGCAGACGACCGTCGCCCGCTCGCCGCGCTCGGCGGCCAGGCAGCTCGCGCCGCCGGCCCGCCACACGAAGTCGCCCGCGTGCGCGCTGACCACCAGCAGGCTTCCTGTCGTCGGGTTTGGCATGGGTTTCTTCTCCTCGGGTCGGCTCGTGCTCCAGCCAGGATGCCTATTTGCAGCCAAAATTGTCAACAATCTTGTGTGCACGATCGGCGCGCAGTACCTTCGCGGTCGTTCGTTCACCCGAACCGAGGACGAGAGGGACGCCGATGTCCGTGTGGGAACAGCGGGATCCGGCGGTCGGCAGGCTGTCGATCCGGGTCATCGCGCTGTGCTGGGTGCTCGTCCTGCTGGACGGGCTGGACCTGTTCGTCTACGGCGCGACCCTGCCCGGCGTGCTCGCCGACGAGGGTTTCGGCCTGACCGCCGTCACCGGCGGGACGATCGGCAGCCTCACCACGTTCGGCATGCTGCTCGGCGCGCTCGGATCCGGCATCGTCACCGACCGGATCGGCCGCCGCAAGATCATCCTGACCGGCGTGGTCGTCTTCTCGCTCGCCTCCGCGGCGTGCGCGATGGCGCCGTCGGCCGAGGTGTTCGGGGCCGCCCGGTTCGTGGCCGGCGTCGGCCTCGGCGGTCTGCTGCCGTCGGCGATCGCGATGGTCATGGAGTACGCGCCGCCGTGGCGCAAGAACCTCAGCGTGACCATCGTGATGACCGCGCACCAGGCCGGCGGCGCGATCGCCGGCGCGCTGGCGATGTCGGTGGTCGAGTCGCTGGGCTGGCGCTCGGTGTACTGGCTCGGCGCGGTCGTGGTGTTCGTGGTGCTGCCGGTGGTCTACCTGATGCTGCCGGAGTCGGTGACCTACCTGCTGGCCCGGGGGAAGCGGGCGCGGGCGCAGGCGATCGCCGGCCGCCACCGGGTCGCGCTCGAGCCGTTCGAACCGGAGCGGACCGAGCAGAAGCCGGGCAGCCTGCGTGCCCTGTTCACCTCGTCGGCCGCGCTCACCACGATCCTGTTCTGGATCGCCTCGTTCGGCGGGCTCCTGCTGGTCTACGGCGTCAACACCTGGCTGCCGACGATGATGCGCGGCAACGGCTACCACCTCGGCTCGGCGGTCAGCTTCCTGCTGGTGATCAACGTCGGCGGGATCGCCGGCATGCTCGTCGCCGGGCGGCTGGCGGACCGGTTCGGGGCGCGCCCGGTGGCGATCCTGTGGTTCGCGCTCACCGCGGTGGGGGTCGGGCTGCTGGCGATCAGGATGCCGCTGCCGCTGACCTACGTCGTGGTGTTCCTGACCGGCGGGTGGCTGTTCAGCGCCCAGACGCTGATCTACTCCAGCGTCGGCGCGTACTACCCGGCCGGCGTGCGGGCCACCGCGCTGGGCTGGGTGTCCGGGATCGGGCGCTTCGGGGCGGTGTTCGGGCCGTGGCTGGGCGGCATCCTCGTGGCGAGCCGGTTGTCCGGGCTGGGCTTCGCGGTGTTCGCCGTGGCGGGCCTGCTCAGCGCCGCGATGGTGGCGCTGGTGCGGCGGCCCGCCGCCGCGGTGGACGCCGTGGAGAGGCGGTCCCCGGGGCACGTGGTCTGAACCGCCGGGGACCTGGTCGGCGTCGCTGCCCGGGCAGGGACGAGACCTGGCACCACTGTCCTCCGGCCCCCGGCCCGGCGGTAGGGCCGGAGGCGTTTTCTCATCGGTAGGCGGCGAGGAACACCTCGACCGCGTCCGTGGCGATCCGGTCCCGCTCGGCCTCGGACGGCGGCGGCGCGTCCGGCGCGAACATGGCCTCGTCCAGGACGGCGCCGAGCACCAGGAACGAGAAGTGCTCCGCCGCCCGCCGCGGGTCGGGCACCCGCAGCGCGCCACGCTCGCCCAGGGCGGCGAAGGCCTCCGCGAGCGCGGTGATCACCCGGCCCGGCGCGCGCCGGTGGTACTCGCGGGCGAGCTCCGGGAAGCGCGCGGCCTCGGCGATGATCAGCCGCCGCAGCCGCACGATCTGCGGGTTCGACACCGCGCCGACGTGCTGGCGGGCCAGGGTGCGCAGCGCGGCCGCCACGTCGGTGGTGTCCCGCAGCGCGCCCACCAGCTTGTCCGCGAACTGCTCCGCGGTCGCGGTCACGCCCAGCACGATCTCGGTGAACAGGTTCTCCTTGTCCCCGAAGTTGTTGTAGACGGTGCGCTTCGAGACGTGCGCGGCCGCGGCGATGTCGTCGACGCTCGTGCCCACGTACCCCTGGGTCAGGAAGAGCGCGGTCGCGGCCTCGACGACCGCGGCGCGCGTGCGCACCGAACGGGGGTCCAGCGCCCGGCCCTCCCGCGGTACGCGCCGGGGACCGTGCGCCGACACGCGGACCAGCAGGGTGTCGTCGGGCACGTCGACGGATTCCGTCATTTCGGACTCCCTTCACTATTGCCCTCAACAGTACCGCAGCGGTACCGTCCAGTGCACTAGCGGTACTACACGGTGAAGGGAAAGAACTCATGGGGACTTCTCCGGACTTCGACCGCGGCGCGGCCATCACCCGCTCGCTGCTCGGCTACGGCGTCCTGGCCGGCCCGTTCTACGTGGTCCTCGGCCTGGTCCAGGCGCTGCTCCGGCCCGGGTTCGACCTGACCCGGCACGACCTGAGCCTGCTCGTCAACGGGCCCTGGGGGTGGGTGCAGATCGGGAACCTGGTGCTCACCGGGCTGATGGTCATCGCGGCCGCCACCGGGGTCGGCCGGGCGCTGCGGGGCAGACCGGCCGGGCGGTGGGGCGCACGGCTCATCGGCGGGTACGGACTCGGCCTGATCGGCGCGGGGGTGTTCGTCGCCGACCCGATGCACGGCTTCCCGGCCGGCACGCCCGACGGCCCACCGGCCGAGGCGACCGTGCACGGCCTGCTGCACCTGGTCACCGCGGGGCTCGGCTTCCTGTCGCTGGTGCTGGCGATGGTCGTGCTGGGCACGCACTTCCGGCGCGCCGGGCGGACCGGCTGGGCCTGGGGCTCGTGGGTCGTGGGGGTCGCGTTCCTGGCCGGGTTCGGCGGGCTGGCGTCCGGCTCGTCCAGTCCCGCGGTGGTGCTCGCGTTCTGGGTGGTCCTCCTGCTCGCCTGGGGCTGGCTGGCCGCGGTGTCGGTCCACCTCTACCGCGCCACGCCGCACCCGGACGGCCCGCGCCGGGCCGCGGTGTCCCAGGAGGCGTGATATCACCCGTACCGGTGGGCCGCGCCGGTTCCTGCTCACGCCGAGCAGTCGCTTCCGGGGGTGGCGGGCGTCCGATCGCACGATCGGAGTGCGCGTGACGCCGGACGGCTACGGTGCGGTGGCCCGCCGGGGGTGCCGTGCCGGACCCGATCTTCAGCCGAACGGGAGTTGCCGTTTGCGGGGCCCGGCAGCGCGATCGAGACTCGGGGCATGGTCAACAGCGGTGGCAATGACATCCTGGCCGAGCGCGACGTCGAGTTCTCGTCCGCTCTGCGTGGTTACGACCGCCGGGAGGTCGACGCCTACATCCGCCGGCTGCGCGCGCGGACCGGGCACCTGGCGAGCGAGCTGGAGGAGAAGGAGCGGCGGCTGTCCGAACTGGGCGGTGATCCGTCGGTGCCCCTGCAGATCGTGGGGTCCGGCAACATCGGCGCCCGGGTGGAGCGCATCATCGCCCAGGCCGAGCTGGAGGCGCGCGAGATCCGCGAACAGGCCGAACAGGACGCCGCAGAGACCCGCAAGGCGTACGAGGACCAGGCCGAGGAGGCCCGCCGCCAGCGCGAGGACCTGGCGAAACAGGCGAACGAGCAGGCGCAGGAGATGATCCGCCGGGCCGAGGAGGAGGTGGACCGCCTGCGCGCCACCCGGCAGACCCTGCTGGCCCAGCTGGTGCGGATCGGCGAGATCATCGACTCCGCGGCCGAGCAGGCCGCGCGCACCCCGGACCTTCAGCCGCCGGCGCTGGACCTGCTGGACACCGGAACGGACACCGAGGAGCCGGAGTCCGATGCGGACGAGACCGTTGAGTCCGCGGAGTCCGCGGAGTCCGCCGAGTCCGATGTGGACGAGACGCCGGCGGAGCCCGCGGACGAGATCCCGGACGCGCCGGAGCCGCGCAAACCCGCCGAGACGGGCAAGATCAGCCCGGCGATGCTCGCGGCCAAGGCGCGCCGCCAGGCCAAGCAGGACGCGGTGGCCGAAGCCTGACGAGCGAACCGGCGGCGCTTTTTCGCTGCCGGCGCGGGAAAATTCGCTCGCGGACGGCGCTATCCGGCCCGGGTGGGTGTAGCGTCGGAGGTGTCGGGAACATCCCGCGCACCGGTGGTCAAGCCGGTGCCTTTCCCGGCCGAAGAGGCCGGCTCATGATGGGCCGGGGGCAGGAGCACCGGCATGTCGTCGGGCCCGCACGTTCGCACCACCACCCCGAAGGCCGCTATGGCCGCCGGGCCGCCGCGGCTGAAACTCCGAGCGAGTCAGAACCCGACGGCGCCCACCCCGGGGTACGTCGACGGGGCTTGGTGGCCCCGGTCGCGAGACCTGTCCGCGGAGCTGCCGGCGCTGCGCGCGGTGCTGGCAGCCCGTCTCGGGCCGATCGACCGGATCGCCTATCACACGACCGCCTGGGATCCCGCCGTGCGCCACTTCGACCAGCGCGGGTCGCTGGCGCCCGTCGTGGGGTACCGGAGGCAGGGTTCGGACACGGTGTCCGTGACGACCACCGCGGGTGACAGCCTCGTCCTCGTGGTGGTGCCGCCGGGCCGCGTCTAGTTCTCCACGTACCGCGCCAGCCGTGCGGCCAGCTCGGTGCGGCCGACGTCCACCGCGAACACCGGCCGCGGCTCGGTGGAGCGCTCCGCGGTGAGGACACCGGTGACGAACCGCGCCACCTCCGCCGGCTCCGGGACCACGTCCTCGCCGGCGAACCAGGCCAGCACCATCGGCGTCTCGCCGGGATCGGTCTCCACCGCGACCGCCCAGCCGTTGCGTTCGCTCCACACGAGCATCAGGTCCTCGCCGGGCCGCGTCGGCCACCGCCGGGTCAGGCCCAGGTACGCGGTGGCCGTGTCGCTGATCTCGAACGAGGTCGCCTCCGCCGGCACCCCGACGGCCTCGGCCACCGCCCGCAGGTATCCGGCGAGCCCGCGGCTCAGTTCGGTCAGGCCGGCAGCGCGAGGATCCATGCGACCAGCCTAGTTGGAGGCACTCAGCGCCTGAGCCGCTCGGTCAGGAAGCGACGCAGCGGCTTCGGCGGGCGGCCGGTCAGCCGGTGCACCGTGCCGGTCACCCGGTCCTCGCTGCCACGGCGGATGCCGTCGTCCAGGGCGGCCAGCGCGGCGGCGAAGTCCGCCGGATAGCCCGCGGCCACGAACCGGTCCGCCAGCTCCACGGCACTGACACTGGTGTGGCGTACCGGCACGCCGGTGACCTCGGTGTAGATCGCGGCCGCTTCGGCGTAGCTGATCGCCTCCGGGCCGGTGATCACGTGCTCCTCGCCGCCGCACTCGTCCGCCAGCAACAGCGCCGCGGCCGAAGCCGCGATGTCCGCCGCGTCGACGAACGCGATCCGCCCCTCGCCGGTCGCGGTCACGATCTCGCCGCGGGTCCGGATGCCGTCGGCCACCGGATGGTCACCGGTGAAGTTCTGCATGAACCACGACGGCCGCAGCACGGCGAACTCCGGCATGATCTCCCGCACCGCCCGGTCCACCCGCCCCAGCCCCGGATCGCCGGACGACACCGCCGACGAGCTGAGCAGCACGACCCGGCGCACGCCCGCGTCCCGCGCACGCTCGAGGAACGGCCGCACGACGGGCTCCGGCTCGGCGACCCCGACCGGCGCGACCAGGTACATCCGCTCCACCCCGTCGAGCACCGCGTCGTGCGTCGCGGGGTCCGACCAGTCGAAACCGGCGCGCCTGCTGGCCGCGCGCACGGTCGCGCCCGCCTCGGCGAGCAGCCGGGTGAGGGGACGGCCGGTGTTCCCGGTCGCGCCCGTGACCAGGACCTTCACCGCGCCCCCTCCTGCATCGCGACCAGCTCGTCGAGCCGGCCCAGCGCGTGCCCGGCGGCCAGGGGGCTCCAGTAGTCGCGCAGCGACTCGATGCCCTCGGCGCCCACCCGGACCACGTTGACGTACCGGATCCGGTACGGCCGCCCCGTCCGCAGCGCCGTGCCGTCGACCTCCCACTCCACGATCAGCACGTCCGGGTCGGCGGTCTCGTGCCGCGTCTGCGCGGAAATCGCCCGGATGTCGACGTGGTCGGTGTAGTCGCGCACGTACTCGCGCACCGCTTCCCGGCCCCGCAGCGTGGGCCAGCCGGGCGGCGCGAACGGGAACTCCATCACGCCGCCGGGCGCGAAGACGTCGGCGAAACCGTTCATGTCGTGCGCCAGCACGCGCTCCTGCAGCCGGTCCACGGCCTCGTGCGCGCGACGGCGCCGGTCCTCGGTCGAGAGGTTCACGAACACTCCTCGAATGGTCGAGACGATACCGTCTCGTCCAGAGTAGCGCGTCCTGTAACGCGTGTTCACGCGCCGGTAACCATCGGCACCTTTCTTGTGGCGACAATCAGTTTCGTGAAACGATAAGCCTCCACAGAACAGGGAGACCGAGATGACGCTCGACCTGCCACCCGCGCCGGCGGCCGCGCCCGACCTCGGCGCGCGTGCCCGTGCCGACGGTGTGCGGTTCCTGTTGGCCCTCTTCGTCGACCTGACCGGCAAGCCCTGCGCGAAGCTCGTGCCGGTCGAGGCCGCGCGCGAGCTGCAGGACGAGGGCGTCGGGTTCGCCGGATACGCGGTCGGCGCGATGGGCCAGCAGCCCTCCGACCCGGACCTGATCGCGATCCCCGACCCGGCCAGCTACACCCTCCTGCCCGCCGTGCGCGAGGGCCTGGCGCTGGTGCACTGCGACCCGCACGTCGAAGGGCGGCCGTGGCCGTTCGCGCCGCGCGTGATCCTCAAGGAACTCCTGCGGCGGGCCGCGGACCGGCAGCTGGAGCTGTTCGCCGGCGCGGAGGTCGAGTACTTCCTGGTCAGCCGCGGCTCCGACGGCCGGCTCGTCCCCGCCGACGCCCACGACAACGCGGCCCGCCCCTGCTACGACGCCCGCGGCCTGACCCGCATGTACGACCACCTCACCGGCGTCTCCTCGGCCATGAACGCCCTCGGCTGGGGCAACTACGCCAACGACCACGAGGACGCCAACGGCCAGTTCGAGCAGAACTTCGCCTACGCCGACGCGCTCACCACCGCCGACCGCGTCATCACCGCCCGGTACCTGATCTCCACGCTGGCCGAGCGGCGCGGCATGACCGCCACGTTCATGCCCAAGCCGTTCGCCGACCAGACCGGCTCCGGCATGCACCTGCACCTGTCGCTGTGGCGCGAGGGCACGCCGCTGTTCCCCGGGGATCAGGCGCACGGACTGTCCACTGTGGCCCGCCGCTTCCTGGCCGGAATCCTCGCGCACGCACCCGCTCTGCAGGCGGTGCTCGCGCCGACCGTCAACTCCTACAAGCGCACCGGTGCGACCTCGACCCGCTCGGGCGCCACCTGGTCACCGCGGCGCGCGACCTACGGCGGCAACGACCGCACCCACTACGTGCGCATCCCGGACGGCAACCGCGTCGAGCTGCGTGGCGGCGACGGCTCGGCCAACCCCTACCTCGCCCTGGCCGCGGCGCTGGCGGCTGGCCTGGACGGCATCGAGCGAGCGCTCGACCCGGACACCGCCGGACACCCGGAGCTGCCCCCGACGCTGCTGCACGCGGTCGACGCGCTGGGCGCGGACCAGGTGGTCACCGCCGCGCTGGACGCCGCGGTGCCGGGCGTGGCCGAGTACTTCGCCGGGCTCAAGCGCGAGGAGTTCTTCGACTGGCACGGCACGGTCGGCTCCTGGGAGCACGACCGCTACCTGACCGCGTTCTAGGAAGGAGACCCGCCATGTGCGGAATCGTGGGGCTGCACCTGCGCGACCCCGGGCTCTACCCCCGGCTCGGGCGGCTGCTGGAGGGGATGCTGTGCCAGGTGGTCGAGCGCGGCCCGGACTCGGCGGGCGTCGCCGTCTACGGGGACCGCCGCCGCTGCCCCGAGGGCTACGCCGCGGTGTCGTTGCTGTCCGCCGACGCCGCGGAGCTGCGCAAGCGCTTTCCCGACGCCCTGGTGACCGAGGCCGGGGACACCACCGTGCTCGCCGCGCCCATGTCCGTCGACGACCTGGTGGCCGCGCTGCCGGGGGAGCGGAGCGTCGGCGCGGGCACGGATCTGACCGTCTACAAGGGAATCGGCCACCCCCGGGAGCTGGCCGGCACCTACGACCTGGCGAACGCGCAGGGCTGGCAGGGCCTCGCGCACACCCGGATGGCCACCGAGTCCGCGGTCACGCCCGAGGGCTGCCACCCGTTCTCCGTCGGGCCCGGCCAGTGCCTGGTCCACAACGGATCGTTCGCCAACCACGCCACCATCCGCCGCGAGCTGCGGGCGCAGGGCGTGTCGTTCGACTCCGAGAACGACTCCGAGGTGGGCGCCCGGTTCGTCGCCCAGCGGCTGGCGCAGGGCGAGGACCTGGACAAGGCGCTGCGTGCGTTGTGCGAGCGCTTCGACGGCTTCTACACCCTGCTGGTGACCAGCGCCGACGGGTTCGCCGTGGTGCGCGACGCGATCGCCTGCAAGCCCGCGATCATCGCCGAGACACCGGCCTGGGTCGCGATGGCCTCGGAGTTCCGCGCGCTGGCGGACCTGCCGGGCATCGAGACCGCCCGCATCTACGAGCCCGAGCCGGAAAGGGTCTACGCATGGCAGCGCTGATCGACCTCACCCGCACCACCGTGCGGGAGCTGAACGCCGAGCTGCACGCCCCGGCCGCGCGCGCGTACGAAGTGTTGCACCCGCAGGGCGCGCACGCGCTGGCCGCCGGGATCCGCGACGACATCACCGTCGACGTCCGCGGCCACGCCGGCTACTACTGCGCGGGCATGAACGACGGCGGCACCGTCACCGTGCACGGCAACGCCGGTACCGGGGTGGCCGAGAACATGATGTCCGGGCTGGTCCGGGTCACCGGCGACGCGTCCCAGTCGGCCGGGGCCACCGGGCACGGCGGGCTGCTGGTGATCGAGGGCTCGGCGTCGATGCGCTGCGGCATCTCGATGAAGGGCATCGACATCGTGGTGGGCGGCGACATCGGCCCGATGAGCGCGTTCATGGCGCAGGCCGGGCGGCTCGTCGTGTGCGGCGACGCCGGGGACGGCCTCGGCGACTCGATCTACGAGGCCCGGATCTACGTGCGCGGCGCGGTCGGTGGGCTCGGCGCGGACTGCGTCGAAAAGCCGATGCGGGAGGAGCACCTCGGCGAGCTGAAGGACCTGCTCGCCGCCGCCGGCCTGGCGCACGACCCGTCCGAGTTCCGCCGCTACGGCTCCGCCCGCAAGCTCTACCACTTCGCCGCGCACAACTCGTACTGACCAGGAGCAGCACATGACCGACCCCGCCCTGCGCGAGTCCGCGACGTTCGACCGCGCCACCATCGCCGCCATCCAGCGCGCCGCCGAGACCGGCGTCTACGACATCCGCGGCTGGGGCGCGAAACGCCCGCTGCCGCACTTCGACGACCTGCTGTTCCTGGGCGCGTCGATGTCCCGCTACCCCCTGGAGGGCTACCGCGAGCGCTGCGGCACCGACGTCGTCCTCGGCGACCGCCACGCCAGGTACCCGCTGCACCTGGACATCCCGGTCACCATCGCCGGGATGAGCTTCGGCGCGCTGTCCGCGCAGGCGAAGGAGGCGCTCGGGCGCGGCGCGTCCGAGGCCGGCACGTCCACCACCACCGGCGACGGCGGCATGACGCCCGAGGAGCGCGGCCAGTCCAAGCACCTCGTCTACCAGTACCTGCCTTCGCGGTACGGGATGAACCCGGCCGACCTGCGCAAGGCCGACGCCATCGAGATCGTGCTCGGCCAGGGGGCGAAACCGGGCGGCGGCGGGATGCTGCTCGGGCAGAAGATCTCCGAGCGCGTCGCCGGGATGCGTACGCTGCCCGCCGGGATCGACCAGCGCTCGGCCTGCCGCCACCCGGACTGGACCGGTCCGGACGACCTCGCCATCAAGATCCTGGAGCTGCGCGAGATCACCGACTGGGAGAAGCCGGTCTACGTCAAGGTCGGCGCCACCCGCACCTACTACGACGTGAAGCTGGCCGTCGCCGCGGGCGCCGACGTCGTGGTGGTGGACGGCATGCAGGGCGGCACCGCCGCGACGCAGGACGTGTTCATCGAGCACGTCGGCATCCCCACGCTGGCCGCGATCCCGCAGGCCGTGCAGGCGCTGCGCGAGCTGGGGCTGCACCGGAAGGTCCAGCTGATCGTCTCCGGCGGCATCCGCACCGGCGCCGACGTCGCCAAGGCCATGGCCCTGGGGGCGGACGCGGTCGCGATCGGCACCGCCGCGCTCATCGCGCTGGGCGACAACCACCCGCGCTACGCGGCGGAGTACGCGAAGATCGGGTCGGCGGCCGGGTTCTACGACGATTTCCAGGACGGCCGCGATCCGGCCGGCATCACGACCCAGGACGAGGAGCTGGCCGCGCGCCTGGACCCGGTCGAGGGCGGCCGCCGGATCGCCAACTACCTGCGGGTGCTCACGATGGAGGCGCAGACGCTCGCGCGCGCGTGCGGGAAGGCGCACCTGCGCAACCTCGAGCCCGAGGACCTGGTCGCGCTCACGATCGAGGCCGCCGCGATGGCCCGCGTGCCGCTGGCCGGCACCGACTGGATTCCGGGGATGTCGCGGTGAACGCCGAGGTGGTGATCGTCGGCGGCGGTCTGGAGGGCACGGCCGCGGCGTGGGCGCTGGCGCAGCGCGGGGTGACGGACGTGGTGGTGTGCGAACGGGACACCGTCGGGTCGGGTGGGACGGGCAAGTCCAGCGGTGTGGTGCGTTGTCACTACGGGGTGTCGTCGCTGGCGGCGATGGCACGCACGGGGCTGGAGCTGTTCGAGAACGCTTCCGACGTCCTGGGCACGGAGATCGGGTTCCACCAGACCGGGTACGTCGTGGGGGTCGGCGAGTCCAATGTGGAGGCGCTGCGGGCGAGCCTGGCCGACCAGCGCGCGGTCGGGGTGGAGACGGAGGAGATCGGCCGGGACGAGGTCGCGAAGCTGTGGCCGGCCGCGGATCTGGACGACTTCGCCGCGTTCGCCTGGGAGCCGCGCGGCGGGTACGGGGATGCGTACTCGACGGCGCAAGCGTTTGCCGCGGCGGCTCGTGCCGCCGGTGCGCGGATCCGGCAGGGCGCGGCGGTGGCCGAGGTGCTGGTGTCCCGGGAGCGGGTGACGGGGGTGCGGCTGGCCGACGGGTCGGTGATCGGGGCGTCCACTGTGGTCGTTGCGGCCGGGCCGTGGTCGGTGCCGCTGCTGGCCGCGCACGGGATCGAGCTGCCGATCACCGTGCACCGGGAGCAGATCGTGCTGGTCGACCCGGGGGTGGACCTGGGGGCGGTGCCGGTGTTCTCCGATCTGGTGTCGTTGCAGTACGTGCGGCCCGAGGTGTCCGGGGAGATCCTGTTCGGCAACAGCGATCTGGCCCGGCTGCACCCGGCCGACCCGGACAGCTACGCCAACCGGGCCGACGCGGACTTCCTGGAGCTGGCGGTGGAGAAGATGGCACGGCGGTTCCCGGGACTGGCGGACGCGTCGATCGCGAGCACCTACGCGGGGTGTTACGACGTGACGCCGGACTTCAACCCGGTGATCTCCCTGACGCCGGTCGGCGGGCTGGTGGTGGCGGCGGGGTTCAGCGGGCACGGGTTCAAGATCTCGCCCGCGGTGGGGGCGCTGGTCGCGGACCTGGTGGTGGACGGGAAGAGCGGGGACCCGGACGTGCCGGAGACGGATTTCCGGTTGTCGCGGTTCGCCGAGGGCGCGTTGCTGACCAGCCCGCACCCGTATGTGGGGGCGGGGGAGATGCGCTGAGTATCATCGGTGGATGGGCGGGCAGTCGTGAGCAAGGACGAGGCACCGGCCGGGCCGGCCGCGGTGTGGGTGGACAAGCCGGCGCCGCGGCAGGGCAGGCTGGAGCGGGCGATCGCCGGGCAGGTGCGCCAGCTGCGGCACGCCCACGGCCACACGCTGGCCGAGCTGGCGGCGCGCACGGGCATCTCGGTGGCGATGCTGTCCAAAATCGAGAACGCGACGATTTCTTGTAGCCTGACGACGCTCGACCGCCTGGCCGACGCGTTCGACGTGCCGGTCACCGCGCTGTTCCGGGCAGCCGACACCCAACGCGAGGCGGTCTACACCCCGGCGGGCGCCGGAGCGCGAATCGTGCAACGCGGAACGCGGGTGGGCCACGACTACACGTTGCTCGGTGCGCTGCGGGGGCCGCACAAGCGGATGGAAGCGCACATCGTCACGCTGACCGAACGGAGTGAGGAGTTCCCGCTCTTCCAGCACCCCGGAACGGAGCTGCTGTACATGCTGGAGGGGGAGATGGTGTACGGCCACGGAGAGGCCAGCTACACCATGCGCCCCGGCGATGCGCTGCAACTGGACGGTGAAGGGGTGCACGGACCGCGGGAGCTGGTGAAGCTGCCGATCAGGTTCCTGTCGGTGGTGGCGTATGGGGAGGTGGCACCGGAGGGGTGAGCCCGGTCCGGTGGTGACACACAACCGGCGGGCGGGAACGGGAGTGGCACGGCAGTCGGCTGGCCGTGCGGCAGCCGAGTGCCGGCGGCCGGCAACGGTAGTGGTCCGGCAGTCGGCCGGCCGCGCGGCAGCCCTGCGAACCGGCGGCCGGCAACACAAGCGGCCCGACTACGCCCCGGGGCCGCGCGGCAGCCTTGCGAACCGCAAGCCGGCAACGCAACAGCACCGACTACCCCAACCAGACCTCCCCCGCCCCCGATCCACAGCCGGTCTTTGGTCGCCGATCAGGCGTGTCAAGGTACTCTTTCCCGCCTTGACACGCCTGCTCGGCGACTGAAACACAATCAGGCATCGGGGGCGGGGGTGGTCGGAAGGTGACCGTTCGGCGCCGTGAGGCGCTTCCCGCCCGCAGGGCGGACTCCCCGCCTGCCCAAAAGCAAGACTAAAGATCAAAAGATGTCCTCGCCGGACGGGCAGGCTCCGGGATGACGGGGGACCGTTGTTGTCTCACCTCGGGCAGGTGGTCGCCGGGTGGTCATCCCGTCGCCTTCCGGTTTGTGCATATCACCTTGAGCCAGGGCCGCAAGGTTGGCATGGTCGGCCGCCGGTTGGCGGCCCGGGTTGCGGCCCTGGCTCAAGGTGATCGTCACGTGTCAGGCGACGGGATGACCACCCAGCTTCGTGGGTGCACTGCACGGCGCTGGCGCGCCGTCAGCGCCGGGCGCAGCTGAAGCTGCTCGCTGTGGCTGGATCACCGCCTCGGTAGCGGGGCCAGGCCGGGTACTCGCACAGTGGGCGGGTCCGGCCCGTTGCCGCGTCGGTCACCACTGGGGTCACCGGCGCCGCCTGGTGTTCGGTCCAGGTTTCCAACGCGGTCAGCGAGTCCCAGGCGGCTGGGAACGCGGCTCCCACATTGGCGTGGTTCGCGCCGGGGACGAGGTAGAACCGCGCGAAGGAATCCGTTGCCCGCTTGCCCAGCGTGCGTTCCACGCGCTGGAAGTAGTCTACTGTGGACCGATGGCTCACCAGCTCGTCCGCCGTGCCGTGCAGCAGCAGGAGTTTGCCGCCGGCCCGGGCGAACGGGCCCAGGTCCGCGTTGTTCACGTCCTGCAGCGCGGTCAGCTCGCTGATCCGCTCCCGCCACGGGCCCGGGCGGCGCGGGTCCAGCGTCAGCGCGTCGAAACCGGGGTTCCGCGTCACGAAGTACCGTGCCCACTGGTCCCAGAATTGCACCCCGTACCCCGCGGCCGCCGGCATCGGGGTGGCCGGGGCGACCGTGCCCATGCCGAGCAGTGGTGTCGTCATCGCGGCGCCGGACAGGAACGGGAAACCGGGGTAGCCGCGCTCGCCGCTCGCCACGCGGTACTTCCACCGCAGCGGCTCCGAAAGCGCCTTCACCGCCCCGATCTGCACGTCCGACAAACACGCGTCACCCGTGTCCGCCCCGCCGGGGCAACGCAGCACCCGCGGGTCGAACCGGCACCCCGCCTCGTCCGAGACCACGCCGTCGCGCAGGCCATCCTGGCCGTCACAAGCCCGGATCACGCTGCGGTACAACAGAGCCTGCTTCGCCGGGTTCGGGAACGCGCCCGGCTGGGACAACACCTGCGCCTGGTAGCCGAAGAACAAATCCAGGCTCGCCGCGTTCCACGCCGGGTACACCGAGATCACGCCGTCGAAATCGGCCGGCCACCGTTGCGCCACGGCCAGCGCCTCCCGGCCACCGGTCGACCCGCCCGCGAAATAACTGTACGACGGGCGCGCCGAATACCGCTGCGCGATCACGAACACGGCCGCGTCCCGGGTCTTCTTGAGCGCGTCGCCGGAGAAGTTGCGCACCGCCTCGTCGTTCACCCCGAACGAGCCGTCGAGCGAAGGAGCCGGGACGTGCGTGGGCGAGGCCTGGTGGCCCGAATCGCTCGCGAAGGTCGCGTAGCCGCGGGCCAGCGGAGTGGCCCCGCCCACCGGTCCAAAGGGGACGTTCCCGGCCACGTTCGGGATCGTGCCGTTGTACCCGCCGCCCCCGAACATCAGCGCCTTGCCGTTCCACTCCGCCGGCAACGCGACCCGCATCCGGATGTCCGGCGCCGCCGGATCCACCGGGTGCAGCGCCGCGTCCACCTGGCAGTACCCGCCGGTGACCTGCGCCGCGGTCACCGTGCCGCCGCTGGTCGGCAGGCCGATCGCGGCGGCCGGGATCGCCAGCCCGGCCAGCTCCGTGCACCGGGCCACCGGATCCGCGTGCGCCGGTGCGGCCAGTGCCGCGGCCGCCAGCGCCGGAACGAGCACGGCAACAGACCTTCTCATCGACGATCCCTCCCACCGTTGCGAGATCGCCAGGGTAGGCAGCGGGCGGGACGACTCACCATGTCGGCGCACCACACCGTCGGTCAGGGCGTCATGTGCTTGATCGACACGACGGGCCCACGAGCTGGTAGCTCCGCGTCAGGCCGGATCCGTGAAGCGCGGCGCCCGCTTCTCGAACGACGCCGTCACCGCCTCGACCTGGTTGGGGCTGCCGATCAGCGCCGTGATCTCCCGCTGCTCGGCCGCGAAGCCGGCCTCGGGGTCGCGCGGCAGGTCCAGCAGGCGCTTGGCCGCGCGGATGGCGTCCGGGCTGCGTCCGGCGATCGACCGGGCCAGCTCCAGCGCCTCCGCCCGGGGATCGCCGGCCACGCGCGTCGCCAGGCCCAGCGCGACCGCCTCCTCCCCGCTCACCACGCGGCCGGTGAACGTCAGCTCCTTCGCCACGTCCCGGCCGACCAGCTCGGGCAGCACCTGCGTGCCGGTCATGTCCGGGATCAGCCCCCACTTGATCTCCAGGACCGACAGCTTCGCGTCCGGCGCGACGATCCGGATGTCCGCGCCCAGCGCGACCTGCAGCCCGCCGCCCAGCGCGTGCCCGGTGATCGCGGCGATCACCGGCACCGGCAGCTCGGTCCACACGTGGGCCGCCCGCTGCCCGGTCGCCTTGGCCGGCCCGTCCGACGGCGGCAGGTCGACGTCCGCGCTGATCCGGTCGCCGGAGCGCATCGCCTGGAACGCGGCGAAGTCCAGGCCCGCGCAGAAGTCCGGCCCCTCGCCGGACAGTACGACAGCCCGCAGCCCCGGCTCGGACTTCAGCCGCTCCCCGGCGCGCGCCAGGGCCGCGAACATGGCGGGGTCCAGGGCGTTGCGCTTGTCGGCACGGTTGAGCCGCACATCGGCGACGCCCTGGCTGATCTCGATGCTGACGCGGTCCATGGCGCCAGTCTCACCCGGAGGGGGTGGCGGGGACAAGATCACCCCGCCACCCCACCGCGGTCAGCGGCCCGCGATCAGCGCGAGGTCCGCCAGCAGGATCCGCTCCAGCTCCGGCGCGAACCCGGCCCGGCGCACCGCGTCCGCGGCCTGGTCGAAGTGCCCGGCGTCCAGGTGCCGCAGGATCGTCGCCGTTTGCTCGGGGCGCGCCCCGGCCTCCGCGACCAGCACCCGCACCCCCGTCACGTCGACCACGACCTCGAACTTCGCCGACGCCGACGCCGTCCCACCCGGACCGGTCGCCGTCGCCACGAGTTCGTGCGTGCCCGCGGCCAGCGACCGCGGGTCCAGCGGCGCCGCCGGGTCGATCCGCGCGCCGTCCAGCGTCACCGAGACGGCCGAAGCGTCCCGCGCCGACACCGCGACCGGCGCCGGCACGTACCGCCGCAGCTGGCCCGGCACCGAGACCGTCACCGAGGGCGCGGCCTGGCCCGAGCGCCACCCGGCCAGCTCCCCGGCCCGGTCGGTGATGATGGCGTCCACCCCGGCGTCGGCCAGCTTCCGCCGGGTCGCCGCGTCGTTCACGGTGTAGGGCATGACGGCGATTCCCGCCGCGTTCAACCGGGACACCGCGTCCGGCCGGGTCAGGAGCGCCGCGGCGGACGGGTTGTAGGTCACCACGCCGAACGCCTTCGCCGTCGCCACCGGATCGGCGTCCACCGCACCCCGCAGCAGGCCCAGCGGGATCTCCGGCGCGATCGCGCGAGCGTCCCGCAGGACCTGCTCGTCGAAGCTCTGCACCAGCACCTGCCGCGTCATGCCGCGGCTGCGCACCTCGTCCAGGATCCGCGCGGTTTCCGCGCGGGTCTCCGGGCCCTTGATCTCCAGCAGCAGCGTCGATCCGCTGGTGCGGATCAGGTCCAGCACCTGCCCGAGCGTGGGCACCTTCTGCCCGGCGAACGCCGGTGAGAACCACGCCCCGGCGTCCAGCGCGGTCACCTGCGCGGCGGTGAGCGTCGAGATGTCGCCGGTGCCCTCGGTGGTCCGGTCGACGGTGTTGTCGTGCATGACCACCGGCACGCCGTCGCGCGTGGTCTGCGCGTCGATCTCCACGTACTCGGCGCCCGCGCGGACCCCGGCCTCGACCGCGGCGAGCGTGTTCTCCGGCGCCACCGCGGAGTAGCCGCGGTGGGCGACCGTGAGCGGCAGCGCGCCGTCCGGCTGGGTCACCGGCAGCGGGTCGAGCTGGGTGACCACGACGTCGTCCACGCTGATCTTCGCGCCGTCGGCGATGAACCCGAACACGCCCGACGCGCTGCGCCGCAGCTTCGTCGTGCTCAACACGGTCGTGCCGTCGAAGCTCCAGGTGGCGCGGCTGCCGTGCACCTCGATCGCGACGCGGATGTCGCGCCCGGTGCCGGCGTCGTGCGGCGCGGCGGCGGTGTCGGTGACGTTCCAGGTGCTGGCCTCGGTGCGCTGCGCGAACTCGATGCCGTTGGTGGCGGTGGAGGCCGACCGCATGATCGCCTGGCTCCACGGCACGGCCCCGTCCGGCGCGGTGTCGAGGACGAGGCCGGCCCAGCGGCTGGAGTTGGTGATCGCGTCGAACCGGATGGTGGCCTCGGCGCGGAAGTCCTCCAGGTGGGTGCCGAAGGTGATCCGGGACAGCGTGCCGGGCGCGGTGTTGGTCAGCTTCCCGCCGCTGACCTGCCAGGTGCCGGCGACCGGGGTCCACCCGGCGGGCAGCGCGGCGCCATCGAAGGACTCGCGGACGACGACGTCGCCGGGCTCGCCGCCGCCGAGTGTGGGGACCAGCGCGGCGGCGAGGCCGAGGGCCAGCGCGGCCGCCACCGGACGGTGGGGAGTGCGTCTCATGCGCCGGACGCTATGTCCGGATTGTGGCCGGATGGTTGATCTTTGCTGGCCGTCCGGCGACGATCAGCGCACGACCCGGGCCGAGCCGCGCTCGATGAGTTCCGCGCTCAACCGCACGGTTTCCCGGGGCCGGTCCGGGTCCGCGATCCGCCGCAGCAGCAGCTCCACCCCGGCCGTGCCGACGTCGTCGGCGGGCAGCCGGATCGTGGTCAGGCCCGGCTCCAGGTAGGCGGCGAACGGGTGGTCGCCGTAGCCGAGCACGCGCACGTCCTCGCCGACGGTCAGCCCGCACTCCCGGACCGCCTTGTAGACCCCGAGCGCGAAGTAGTCGTTGCCGGTGACCACCAGGTCCGGGTGGTGCTCGCGGGTGATCAGCCCGGCCGCGAGCCGGTGGGCGTCGTCCGGGCGCCACGGCAGCGCCGCGTCCCGCGTCCGGTGCCCGGGCACCTTCAGCACCAGCGAATCACCGCCGAGCGCCCGCCGGAACCCGGCGATGCGCGCGGCCACCGTGCTGATCTCCAGGTCCTCCTCGAACAGCCACGCCGGCCCCGGCCCGGCCACCCGGGACACCGCGTCCGCCACCGCCTGCTCGACGTCGATGCCCACGAAGTCGAACCCCAGCTCCGGGATGTCGCGGCTGAGCAGCACCACCGGCAGCCCGGCCGCGGACAGCTCCGCCCACACCCCGGGCCGGTGCTGGATCGGCACCGCCAGCACCCCGTCCACGCCGAAGCGCAGCAGCTGCTGCACCGCGCGTTCCTCGTTGTCCTCGTTCTCCTCGGTGACCAGCAGCAGCACCGAGTACCCGGCCACCCGGCACTGCCGCTCCACCGCGGAGATCAGCGCGGCGTAGAACGGGTTCGACGGGTTGGTGATCACCAGCGCGAGCACCATCGTGGTGCCCGAGACCAGCGACCGGGCGTGGCTGTTCGGCACGTACCCCAGCCGACGGGCCTCGGCCACGATCATCTCCCGGGTGGCCTCGCTGACCTGGTCCTTGCCCGACAGCGCGCGCGACACCGTGTTCGCGGACAGACCGACCCTGTCCGCGACGTCACGCAACGTGACCCGCCGAGCGCGCACCACCAGCCGACCTCCGGATCAACCCTTGCCAACAAGATAGATGCGCAGTTTCCCGGTCGCGCCGGGACCCACGGTGCAGCTCACCCGCAGCCACTGGCCGAACCCGCTCACCGGCCAGGTGATCAGGCCGGGGGAGTCGATGCGGTGCTCGGCCTCGTCCAGCGGGCACCAGTGCAGCCCGTCGGGGGAGATCTCGGTGCGGAAGACCAGCGGGCCGTCCGCCTCCAGCGCCTGCACGAAGAACCGGGCCTCGGCCGCCCACGGGAGTTCGTACGGTTCGGTCGCGAAGTCCTCGCGCACCACGGTGTTGCGTTCCAGCACAGCCGTCATCGTCGAGCGCATGTCGTGCCTCACCACTCCACCGAGATCAGGACCGAGTCCAGGAACAGGAAGTTGCGCACGCCGCAGTGCGTGCGGACCGAGAAGTAGAAGTTGAGCAGGTTGTCCAGCGTGCCGTAGCGGTCCGGGTACGGCGGCACCGGCACGTCGCGCATGTCCATCACGCGGTCGTTGAGCTGGAGCTCCACATTGGACCGCGTGCTGGTGTCGATGTCCCACCGCAGGTAGTGCCAGTTGATCTTGGTCGGCACCTCGTTGACGCACATCTCCAGCGGCTCGCCGAAGGTGCGCCAGTCGTCCGGGTCCGGCGCGGTGAAGTCGGCGGCGTAGGGCAGGGCGAACTTGCCCTCCTGGTGGTCGCGCGGCGTCGGCTCCGGCACCACCGGGTACATCCAGCGGTTCGTCATCTCGCCGTCCAGGTTGGTGTTCTGGTAGCGGATGACGTTGTGGTAGCGCAGGCCGCCGTCCGAGCAGATGTCGGTGGCGACGGTGAACGCGCCGAACTGCGACTCCGACGGGTGCCGGTTGCCGTCCCAGTGCACCGACGCGGGCGCCTCGTGCCCCACGGTGGCCTCGGCCTTGAACGCGAAGTGGGTCTCGATCCGCACGCGGCCGCGGCCGGCCATCGTCAGGCGGCGGATGCCGGTCGCGGTGTGGCCGGGGTAGGGGCGGGTCGCGAGCTTGAGCGCGTAGTTGCCGCTCAGCGTCCCGTGCGTGCCCACGTCGAAGAACGTGCACGAGGACAGCTGCGGCGGGCGGAAGTCGCGCATGTGGTCGTCCACGGTGTCCAGGTCGCCGCGCCCGTCGTAGTTGCCGAGCAGCTCGGTCCAGCCGTGCGTGGTGGAGTCGAACCGGTCGAAGCACAGCACCCGGGACAGCGGGTTGTACTTCGCCAGCGCCGTCTCATTAACGTTCATGGAAGTCAAAGCGGTTCCTTGTCTCTTGACCGCAGGGAAAGCGAACTCGTAGCCTGTCGCCACCATGAACGTTAATGTAGACGTTCGCGAGACGCAACGAAGGGTCGGCGATGAGACTCCGGATCAGCCGGGCCACGGTGGGCTCGACCGTGGGCACGGCACTCGAGTGGTACGACTTCTCCCTCTACGGCACGGCCGCCGCCCTCGTGCTGCCGCAGGTGTTCTTCCCCTCCGGTGATCCGGTCGTCGCGACCCTGTCGTCGCTGGCCACGTTCGCCGTCGGCTTCTTCGCCCGCCCGGTCGGCGGCGTGATCATCGGCATCCTCGGCGACCGCGTCGGGCGCCGCACGATGCTGTTCGTGACCCTGATGGTGATGGCCGTGGCGTCCACGCTGATCGGCCTGCTGCCCAGCTACGCCACCGCCGGCGTGTTCGCGCCGGTCGCGCTGGTGCTGCTGCGGGTGGTGCAGGGCCTGGGCGCCGGTGGCGAGTACGCGGGGGCGATGCTGCTGTCCGCCGAGCACGCCGAGACCAGGGCACGCGGCATCAACGCCAGCGCGCCGACGCTGGGCAACGCGGTCGGCTCGCTGGTGGCGACCGGCGTGTTCTTCCTGACCTCGGCGCTGATGTCCGATGCGGACTTCACCGGCTGGGGCTGGCGGATCCCGTTCCTGCTCAGCTGCCTGGTCGGCGTCGCGGGCGTGATCGTGCGGCTCAAGGTGCCGGACAGCCCCGAGTTCGAGCGCGCCAAGAAGGAGGGCCACAGCACGCGGGCGCCGCTGCGGGCGCTGTTCGCCACGTCCGGGCGGAAGATCCTGCCCGGCATGCTGATCTCCGTCGCGCCCAACGTGATCAGCTACCTGCCCTCGGTGTACGCGCTGAGCTACCTGTCGAAGGAGGTCGGCACCGCGGCGTGGGTGGGGCTGCTCGGCATCGTCATCGCCAACGCGCTCAAGGTGGTCACCGTGCCCACCGCGGGCTGGCTGTGCGACCGGTTCGGGCGGCGGCCGGTGATGATGACCGGCGCGACCGCGGCGGCGCTGCTGTTCTACCCGTTCTTCTTCCTGCTCGACACCGGCACGCCGGTGGTGATCTGGGCGGCGCTGGTGATGCTCTACACCCTGTGCAACGACCTGACGCTGGCCTCGCAGGCGACGATGATGTCCGAGCTGTTCCCGGTCGGCTACCGCTACACCGGCGTGACGTTCACGCGCGAGATCGCGGGCGCGCTCGTCGGCGGGTGCATCCCGTTCGTGGCGGCCGCGCTGACCTCGGCGTCCGGCGGGCAGACCTGGCCGATCGCGCTGGTGTGCGGGCTGTTGTGCCTGCTGTCGGTGCTGGGCGCGCGGTTCATCGCCGAGCCGGAGCACCTGCGCCGCCGCGACGCCTCGCCGGTGCCGACTGCGGCGGGAGGGTGACGCCCGGCACGCCGGCACGTACCATGACGCCAACCCGACCGGACGTTCGGTAATTCGAGGCGAGGAGGCCGAGGTGGGCGCGTTCCCGATGACGCTGGACGCCGGCACCACGACGAGCCTGGAGTCCTGGCGCGACCTGCTGGCCCGCGCGTTCGTGCCGCTGGACGTCGTTTCGATCGGGAACCGGTTCCACGGGCGGGTGGCCGCCCGCCCGATGGCCGACCTGCAGGTGTCCGTCGTCAGCTCGACGCGCCAGGTCACCCGCCGGACCCGGAGCCTGATCCGGCGCGGGGCCGGCGACCTCTACAAGGTGGGGCTGCAGCTGCGCGGGCACGGCGTCGTCCAGCAGGACGGCCGCACCGCGCGGCTGGCGCTCGGCGATCTGACGGTGTACGACACGAACCGGCCCTACGACCTGGTCTTCGACGACGACTTCGAGATGCTGGTGCTGGTCGTGCCGCGGCGCCGGCTGAAGCCGCGGGCGCCCCGGGTGGACGATCTGACCGCCGTGACGATCCCCGGCTCGGGTGGCAGTGGCGCGCTGACGTCGGCGTTGCTGCGGGGGCTGGATCCGCGGGTGGCCCAGCCCGGGCCGGAGGCGGCTTTCCTGTCCGATGCCGCGGTGGACATGCTGGCCGCGTGTTTCGCCGCGCAGGGCGAGCCGCCGGCGGACACGGTGGTGACGGCCGCGCAGCGCTACATCGAGGAGCACCTGTCCGACCCGGGGCTGTGCCCGGCCGAGGTGGCCGCCGCGGTGCACGTGTCGCTGCGCCAGCTGCAGAAGCTGTTCGAACGCCGCGGCGCGACGATCACCGGCTGGATCCGGGACCGCCGGCTGGAGCGGTGCTGGCACGACCTGGCCGACCCGGCCCTGGCGACCCGCCCGGTGGCGGCGATCGCGGCGTCGTGGGGCCTGGTCGACGCGGCGCAGTTCAGCCGCACCTTCCGCGCCCGGTACGGCCGCACGCCGCGGGAGCACCGGGCGCAGCTGGTGGCGGGGTAGCGGACGCCGGTGTTCGTGCAGCGGGTCCGGCTGGCCCCGGACGCGGACGGCGGGCGCTACCCGTTCACCCTGCCCGCGGTGGCGCACCTGTCCCGCTCCGGCGGCCTGCCGCTGGCACCCGGGGTGACCTTCCTGGTCGGCGAGAACGGCAGCGGCAAGTCCACCCTGGTCGAGGCGCTGGCGGTGGCCGCGGGCTTCAACCCCGAGGGCGGCAGCCGGAGCTTCCGGTTCGCGACCCGCGCGAGCGAGTCCACCCTGGGCGACCACCTGGTCCTGACCTGGGGCGCCGTCAAGCCGCGCACCGGGTTCTTCCTGCGCGCCGAGTCGTACTACAACGTGGCCTCCGAGATCGAGCGCCTCGACCGCGACCCGGGATCGCCGCCCCTGCTGCCCGCCTACGGGGGCGTTTCGCCGCACGAACGCTCGCACGGGGAGTCGTTCCTGGACCTGGTGACGCACCGGTTCGGTCCGCACGGCCTGTACCTGCTGGACGAGCCGGAGGCGGCGCTGTCGGTGCGCGGGTGCCTGGCGGTGCTGGCGCGGCTGGCGGAACTCGCCGAGCAGGGCAGCCAGATCGTGGCGGCCACGCATTCCCCGATCCTGCTCGCGCTGCCCGGTGCCACGATCTACGAGATCGGCGACAGCGGGGAGATCGAGCAGGTCGATTACGAGGACGCCCTGCCGGTGCGCCTGACGCGGGATTTCCTCGCCGCGCCGCAGCGGTACCTGCGGTATCTCCTCGCCGGGGAGTGAGCCGGTGCGCGCAGGCACAAGAGCCGTGCGCGCAGACGCAAGACCGGCCGGTGTGACGTGCCGCATCCTCGGGGCAGGCGACCCGTCCGGGTCGTGATCGACGCCGATCGCCGAGGAGCACCGCCCGTGACCACCACCGAGACCTTCCCCAGCCAGCTCTTCCTAGCCGGCCAGTGGCGCGACGGCACCGGGGGCACGTTCGCCGACCTCAACCCGGCGACCGAGGAGAAGCTGGCCGACGTCGCCGCCGCGTCGCCGCAGGACGTGGATGCCGCCGTCGCCGCCGCCCGCGCCCAGCTGTCGGGGGAGTGGGCCGCCCTGCCCGGCTCGCAGCGCGGCCGGATCCTCAACCGCGTCGCCGACCTGATCGACCGCGACGCCGAGCTGCTGGCCCGCCTCGATGCCCTCGACATCGGCAAGCCCCTCGGCCAGCCGGCCGTGCTCGACATGCCCAACGCCGCCCGCACGTTCCGCCACTTCGCCGGCTGGGCCGACAAGATCACCGGCCAGGTCATCCCCACCGACGGCTACCTGGGCCGCCCCACCCACTCCTACACCCGCCGCGAACCCGTCGGCGTGATCGCCGCGATCATCCCGTGGAACACCCCGCTGATGATCACCGCGTGGAAGCTCGCGCCCGCGCTGGCCGCCGGCAACACCGTCGTGGTCAAGCCGCCGGAGGACGCGCCGCTGTCGATCCTGCACCTGGCCAAGCTGCTGAAGGAGGCCGGCCTGCCCGACGGCGTGGTCAGCGTCCTGCCCGGCCTGGGCGAGGTCACCGGCCAGGCGCTCGTCGACCACCCGGACGTCGACAAGATCAGCTTCACCGGCAGCCCCGAGGTCGGCCGGCACGTCGGCGTCGCCGCGGCCCGGTCGTTCAAGCGCATCACCCTGGAGCTGGGCGGCAAGTCACCGCAGATCATCCTCGCCGACGCCGACCTCGAAGCGGCCATCGGCGGCACCGCGATGGGCCTGTTCTTCAACCAGGGCCAGGTCTGCGCGGCCGGCACCCGCGTGCTCGTGCACCGCTCGCTGTACTCCGACGTGGTCGACGCCCTCGCCGGCGCCGCCAACCAGCAGGTCCTCGGCGACCCGCTCGACCCGGCCACCACGATGGGCGCGCTGGTCAACAAGAAGCAGCAGGAGCGCGTCCTCGGCTACATCGAGAAGGGCCGCGCCGAGGGCGCCCGGCTCGTCGCCGGCGGCGGCCGCCCCGAGCGGCCCGGCTTCTTCGTCCAGCCGACCATCTTCGCCGACGTGCACAACGACATGACGATCGCGCGCGAGGAGATCTTCGGCCCGGTCGGCTCGGTGATCCCGTTCGACGACCCGGAAGAGGCCGTCCGCATCGCCAACACCACCACCTACGGCCTCGCCGCCACCATCTGGACGCGTGACGTCAGCGCCGCGCACACCCTGGCCGGGCAGGTCCGCGCCGGTGCGGTCGGCGTGAACGGCTGGGCGCCGATCGACGCGGCCCTGCCGTGGGGCGGCATGAAGTCCAGTGGCGTCGGCCGCGAGCTGGGCTGGAGCGGAATCCTCGCCAACACCGAGGAAAAGGTCGTCACCGTAGTCCTTTGAGGACACTTCGGCTCGAGGAGGAGCGAAGCATGCCCATCACCACCAAGGTGTCCCTGGTCCGCCAGGCCCCCGGCACCTACGAGACCGCCACCGTGGAGCTGGACGACCCGCGCCAGGGCGAGGTCACCGTCAAGCTCGCCGCGTCCGGCCTGTGCCACTCCGACGACCACGTCGCCACCGGTGACGTGCCGGTCGCCGTCTACCCGTACGTCGGCGGGCACGAGGGCGCCGGTGTCGTCACCGCGGTCGGGCCGAACACGCCCGGCTACGAGGTCGGCGACCACGTCGTGTTCTCGTTCCTGCCCGCGTGCGGCAAGTGCGAGTTCTGTGCGCAGGGGCTGTCCAACCTGTGCGACCTGGGCGCGTCGCTGCTGACCGGGGCGCGCGCGGACGACCCGGCGAGCTTCCGGATGACCGAGAACGGCAACCCGGTCGGGCAGCAGTGCGGCATCTCGACGTTCGCCGAGTACACCACCGCGTCGGTCGACTCGGTGGTCAAGATCGGCAAGGACATCCCGCTCAAGGCCGCCGCGCTGGTCGGCTGCGGCGTGCCGACCGGGTGGGGTTCGGCGGTGAACTCGGCGAACATCAAGCCCGGCGCGACGGTGATCGTGATGGGCATCGGCGGGATCGGCGCGAACGCCCTGCAGGGCGCGGCGCACGCCGGCGCGAAGACGATCATCGCCGTGGACCCGGTGCAGTTCAAGCGCGACAAGGCGAAGGTGTTCGGCGCGACGCACGCGTTCGCCACGATCGAGGAGGCGGCCGACTTCGCTCGGTCGCTGACCAACGGGCAGGGCGCGGACGCCACCATCGTCACCATCGGTGTCGTGCAGGGTGATCACGTGGGCCAGGCGCTGGCGTCGATCCGCAAGGCCGGGACGGTCGTGCTGACCGGGCTGGGCAACATCACCGAGGCCGGGGCGCCGATCGCGCTGGGCGACCTGACGCTCATGCAGAAGCGGCTGCAGGGCTCGCTGTTCGGCGAGTCCAACCCGCGCCGCGACATCCCCAACCTGCTGCGCATGTACCAGGCGGGCCAGCTCAAGCTCGACGAGCTGATCACGACGGAGTACCGCCTCGACGAGGTGGCGCAGGCGTACGAGGACATGCACGCCGGCCGCAACATCCGCGGCCTGGTGGTCTTCGACTGAGACGGCGGACGGCCCGGCGCCCGACGGGGGCGCCGGGCCGTCCGTGTTCACCCGTTGACTTCGGCGATCAGTTTCGCCAGCGCTTCCGCGGTCAGCGGGCTGCCCGGGAAGGCGGACATCCGGCTCAGGGGCAGGCTGCCCACCAGCGAGATCGTCGCGGGGTCGGCCACCAGCCGTCCGATCGGGCCGCTGCCCGCGGCCGCGGCGAAGGCCTGTCCCAGCAGTTCGGCGCCGCGTGGGTCGGCGAACCATTCGGCCACTGTGGACTCCCCGGTCAGCGGTACCCGCACGTCGTCGCCGGTCACCTCGGCCATCGCCGTCGTGTGCAGGTCGCGTGAGGACGAACCGACCGCGCAGTGGTACTCGCCGCCCTCGACGATCCACCGGTGCAGGCGCGTGTCCCAGTAGGCCAGGTCCTCGCGGGCGATGTGCAGCACCACCTCGGCCGTCTCACCCGCCGCGATCGGCACGCTGGCGAACGCTTTCAGCTCCCGCGGTGCGCGGCGCACGCGCGAGCCCGGCACGCTCACGTACACCTGCACCACTTCACGCCCGTCCCGGTCGCCGGTGTTGGTCACCGGCACCCGCACCTCGATGCCCGCGTCCGTCGCGGTCGCGCGCGCCTCGCCGTACTCGAACGTGGTGTACGACAGCCCGAAACCGAACGGGTAGGCCACCTCCAGCTCGCGGGCGTCGAAGCCGCGGTAGCCGACGTGGATCCCCTCGCCGTAACGCACGTGCCCGTTCTCGCCGGGGAAGTCCAGGAAGGACGGATGGTCGGCGAGCCGGACCGGGATGGTCTCGGCGAGCCGTCCGGACGGATTGACGCGTCCGAAGAGGACGTCCGCGATCGCGCTGCCGCCGGCCTGGCCGAGCAGCCAGCCCTCCACGATCGCCGGCACCGCGGCCTCCCACGGGCGGGTCAGCACCACGGTGCCGTTGGACAGCACCACGACCGTGCGGGGATTCACCGCCGCGACGCGCTCGATCAGTTCGCGGTGCGTCGCGGGCAGGTCCAGGCTTTCCCGGTCGGCGCCCTCGGTTTCGTGCTCGCTGCCCACGAAGACCAGCGCGACATCGCTGTCCGCGGCGAGCGCGACCGCCTCGTCCACGTCGTCGTAGCCGGGGGCGAAGCGCACCGGCGCCGATCCGGCGAGCGCGGTGAGGGCGCCGTCGAGCCGCGTCGGCGTGATCTGCGAGCTGCCACCGCCCTGGTAGCGCGGGGTGCGGGCGAACTCGCCGAGCACCGCGAGCGACTGGCCCGCCCGCAGCGGCAGCACCCCGCCCTCGTTCTTGAGCAGCACGATCGCGCGTCCGGCGATCTCGCGGGCGAGCGCGTGGTGGGCGTCGGCGTCGTACCCGGCCGGCTCCCGCTCGCCGGCGCGCTCGACCAGCGCGCGCACCCGGTCCGCGGCCGTCCGCAGGGCCGCGGGGTCGAGCCGCCCGTCCGCGACGGCCTCGGCCAGGGCGCGGTCGCCGGTGTCGTCGGGGCCGGGCATGGTCAGGTCCAGCCCCGCGGCGACGGCGGCCACCCGGTCCGCGACCGCGCCCCAGTCCGACACCACGACACCCTCGAACCCCCACTCGTCGCGCAGGACCTCGGTCAGCAGCCAGCGGTTCTGGCTCGCGTGGACGCCGTTGATCCGGTTGTACGAGCACATCACGGTCCACGGCCGCGCCTGCGTCACCACCCGCTGGAACGCGCGCAGGTACATCTCGCGCAGCGTGCGCTCGTCGACGTCGGCGCTGATCCGCATGCGGTCGGTTTCCTGGCTGTTGACCGCGAAGTGCTTCAGCGACGCGCCCACGCCGCGGCTCTGCAGACCGCGCACCCACTCGGTGGCGAGCACGCCGGTCAGCAGCGGGTCCTCGGCGAAGTACTCGAAGTTGCGGCCGCCCAGCGGGGTGCGCTTGAGGTTGATGCCCGGGCCGAGCAGCACGGCGACGTCCATCGCGCGGCACTCGTCGCCGAGCGCCTCGCCCATGCGGCGCAGCAGATCCGGGTCCCAGGTGGAGGCCGTCGCGACGGCGGGCGGGAAGCAGGTGGCCGGGCGCCCGGTGACCACGTCGTGCTCGCTCGCCTGCAGGCGCACGCCGTGCGGGCCGTCGGTGACGGTGATCGACGGCAGGCCGGCGGCGGGGGTGGTGTGCCAGAAGTCGTTGCCGCTGGTGAGGGCCGCCTGGTCGGCGACGGTGGGATCAGGCTCCACGTGGCGTCCTTACCTAGTACCTAGTAGGTACTCGGTAACCTAGGATGCCGGCATGGCGGCAGTCAACACACGGCGGGAGCGGACGCGCCTGCCCGCGGCGCAGCGGCGCCGGCAGATCCTCGACGTGGCGACGCGGCTGATCGGGGAGGGCGGGTTCTGGGCGCTGTCGATGCAGGACGTGGCCGACGCGTGCGGGCTGACCGTGCCCGGGCTGCTGCACCACGTCGGGTCGAAGGACGGGCTGCTGCTGGCCGTGCTGGACCACCGGGACGCCGAGGACTTCCGGTCGCTGGCCGGGCAGCTGGGCCTGTCCGAGGGGGCCGGGGGCTGGCCGCGGGGGATCTCGCTGGCCGAGGCGTGCGAGGCGCTGGTCCGGCGCAACGCCACGCAGCCGGAGATCGTGCGGCTGTTCTCGGTGCTGCAGGCCGAGTCGCTGGCGCCCGGCCACCCCGCGGCGGCCTACTTCGCCGCCCGGCAGGAGCGGGTGCTGGCCGAGTTCACGGCGATGGTGACCGGCCGCGTGCCCGATCCGGAGTCGCTGGCGCGCCAGGTGATGGCGGTGATGGACGGGCTGCAGATCCAGTGGCTGCGCGATCCGGCCGGCATGGACCTGGTGGCGGAGTGGCGAGCCGCGGCGGCGCGGTTGTTCGCGGGGCCGTGAGGGCGGTGAGGGCCATGCCGGTTGTGAGCGGTGGGCCGCCGGGGGTGGCGGCCCACCGAACCGGTCAGCCCACCGCCACGGGCGTCTCCGCCGTCGCGCGGGCTGCGGCTTCGCGCTCGGCGCGGCCCCACGTCTCGCGCGTCAGCAGCGCCGACACCAGGCCCAGCGCGGAGTAGGCGAGGAACAGCAGCGCCGGCCCGAGCCAGCCCAGCCACAGGAACAGCAGCGTCGTCACGAACGGCGTGACCCCGGAGATCATCGCCGAGATCTGGTACGCCAGCGACGCCCCCGAAGAGCGCGTCTTCGCCTGGAACAGCTCCGGGAACCACGCGCCCTGGGCCCCGGCGAGCGCGTTCTGGCACACCGCGTACGACACGACCACCGTGACCACGATCGCGATGATCGACGCCGTGTTGACCAGCAGGAACATCGGGATCGCCCACAGCGCGCCGAACAGCGTGACCCACAGGTAGACCGGGCGTCGCCCGATGCGGTCGGTCAGCCCGCCCCACGCGACCGTCGCGCCGATGCCCACCGCCGAGGCGATGCACAACGCCATGATCGTCTCGCCGCTGGAGGCCAGCTCCGCCGACTTCAGGTACGAGATCATGTACGTGATGGCCACCGCGTAACCGGCCGTCTCGGCGATCCGCAGCCCGATGCCGCGCAGCACGTTGCGCCAGTCCTCCCGCAGCACCTGCACGATCGGCGCCTTCACGATGTCGCCGCTGTCGCGCACGTCCTCGAACACCGGCGACTCCGGCACCTTGGCCCGCACGATCAGGCCGACGATCACCAGGATCAGGCTGGCCAGGAACGGCACCCGCCACGCCCAGTCGCCGGAGAGGTTCACCGACACCAGGAACACCAGGTTCGCCAGCAGCAGCCCGATCGGGAACCCGGCCTGCACGATGCCGGTGAACGCGCCCTTGCGGCGCCACGGCGCGTGCTCGTAGGTCATCAGGATCGCGCCGCCCCACTCGGCGCCGTAGGCCACCCCCTGGATGATCCGCACGGTCACCAGCAGCGCCGGGGCGAGCACGCCGGCCGTCTCGTACGTCGGCAGCAGGCCGATCGCGAACGTGGCCAGTCCCATCACGATCAGGGACGCCACCAGCACCGGCTTCCGGCCGATCTTGTCGCCGAGGTGCCCGCCGATGATGCCGCCGATCGGCCGCGCGACGAACCCGACACCGAGCGTGGCGAACGCCGACAGCGTGCCGATCACGGGCGAGGCGTTGGGGAAGAACGCCGGTCCGAAGTAGAGGGCCGCGGCGGTGCCGAAGCCGATGAAGTCGTAGCTCTCGATCACGGCCCCGGCGGTGGAGCCCCAGGCGACGCGGCGCGCATCGGGCGTGCCGTGCACCGGGCCGCGCATGGTGAGCGCTTCGCTGCGCATTGTCGATTGCCTTCCTGTCAGGGGCCACCACGACCCTACGTCGTCGTGCCCGCCTGTTAACAATGCAGGACATCGTGCGTTGCTGAGGCAGGTATGTCAACAGTGCGCTTCGGCATCTACCTGCATGTCACCGGCGAATTCTGCGGAAACCTTGCCTGTTGACACTTCTCTGTTAACATTCCCGCTCATGAAACGAACCGGATGGCCGGGCTGCTCGACGATCAGCTTCCGGCACCTGCCACTGCCGTCGGCGCTGGCGGTCATCGCGGAGTGCGGGTTCGGCGAGATCGACCTCGGCGCGCTGCCGGGGGTCTGCGACCACGTGCCCTACGACCTGACCGACGACGCGGTGCGCGCCGTCGCCGCCGAGGTGGCGGCCTCCGGGCTGCGGGTCCGGTCGGTCAACGGCGACATCGGTGACCTGAACCGGCCGCACGACGAGGCCGAGCGGGCGGCCCACCTGCGCCGCCTGCTCGACCTCACCGCGGCCTGCGGGGCGGACGCGCTCGTGCTGCCCTGCGGCGCCCAGTCCCACGACCCGGTCGCGACCCTGGACGAGGACCTCGACCTGATCGCCGCCCAGCTGCACGGGGCGGCCGAAGCCGCGGCCGGGCACGGCGTCGCCATCTGGGTGGAGGCCCCGCACTTCCACCGCCTGTGCTGGAACACCGGCCTGGCCGGGCTGCTGGCGGACCGGCTCGACCCGGCCGTGGGCCTGGTGCTCGACACCAGCCACATCGTGGCCTCCGGCGGTGACCCCGCCGCCTACGCCGAGCGGTTCGCCGGGCGCATCGCCCACGTGCACCTGCGCGACGCCACCCCGGGCCACATCAACCACAGCATCGGCAACGGGGTGGTCGACTTCGCGGCCACCTTCGCCGCGCTGCGCGCCACGGGCTACCAGGGCGCCAGCTCCCTGGAACTGGAGACCCGGGACGTCACCGACGACGAACGGCCGGCGGCCGCGGTCAAGGCCGCGGCCTACATCGCCGGCCTGTGAACCCCACGCGAGGAGAAACCGACATGCCTGACACGCAGCGCACCGCCGTGATCACCGGGGCCGGCGCGCCCCGCGGGATCGGCAAGGCCACCGCCGCCCGCCTCGCCCGCGACGGCTGGGCCGTGGCCGTGCTGGACCTGGACGAGCCGGCCGCCAAGACGGTCGCCGACGAAATCGCCGCCGAGACCGGCGCGCCGGTGTTCGCCCACCGGGTCGACGTGGCCGACGAGCCGTCCGTGCTCGCCGCCTACCAGGCCGTGCGCGCCGAGGTCGGCGCCGGACGGTTGCCCGCGGTCGGCGCGGTGGTCAACATCGCCGGCATCACCTCGCCGGTGCCGTTCCTGGAGACCACGCTCGAGCTGTGGAACAAGGTGATGGCGGTCAACGCGACCGGCACCTACCTGGTCACCAAGGCGTTCCTGCCGGACCTGATCGAGGCCGGCTGGGGCCGGATCGTGAACATGTCCTCGGTGTCGGCCCAGCAGGGCGGCGGCGTGTTCGGCCGCACCCCGTACAGCTCGGCGAAGGCCGCGATCCTCGGCTTCACCAAGGCGCTGGCCCGCGAGCTGGGTGACGCCGGGGTCACCGTCAACGCGGTCGCCCCGGGCGCGGTGGACACCGACATCCGCGTCGGCACCACCGACGAGCTGGAGGCCGCCATCGTCAAGGGCATCCCGCTCGGCCGTCAGGCCACTGTGGACGATGTCGCCGCGGTGATCGCGTGGCTCACCAGCGAGGACGCCGGTTACCTGCAGGGCACGACCATCGACATCAACGGCGGCTCGTTCCTCCACTGAGGACGGAGAACGCGATGACCTACCTGAGCAACGATCCGGCGAGCTTCGCCGAAGACGCCCTGGCCGGGTTCTGCGAGCTGCACGCCGGCACCGTGCGGCGCGTGCCCGGCGGGGCGGTGCGCCGCGCCCGTCCGGCGCGGCCCAAGGTGGCCGTGCTGCCCGGCGGCGGGTCCGGCCACTACCCGGCCTTCTACGGCATCATCGGGCCCGGCCTGGCCGACGGCGCGGTGAGCGGCAACCTGTTCACCTCGCCGTCGTCCCAGGACGCGATCTCGGTGGCGCGGGCGGCGCACTCCGGCGCCGGTGTCGTCTTCGCCTACGGCAACTACGCCGGGGACGTGATGAACTTCGGCCTGGCCACCGAACGCCTGCGGGCCGAGGGCATCCGGGCGGAGAACGTCGTCGTCACCGACGACATCGCCAGCGCGCAGCGGCCGGGTGAACGCCGCGGCATCGCCGGGGACTTCACCGTCTTCAAGGTGATGGGCGCGGCCGCCGAGGAGGGCCTGGACCTCGGCGAGGTGGTCCGCGTGGGCCGCAAGGCCAACGACGCGACCCGCACGATCGGCACCGCGTTCGCCGGCTGCACGTTCCCCGGCGTGGACGCCCCGCTGTTCACCGTGCCGGACGGGCACATGGGCCTCGGGCTGGGCATCCACGGCGAACCCGGCCTGCGCGACGTGCCGCGGCAGTCCGCGCGGGAGCTGGCCGGGGACTTCGTGCGGCGGATCCTCGCCGAGAAACCGGCCGGGGCGGGGGAGCGGATCGCGGTCCTGCTCAACGGACTCGGCTCGGTCAAGCACGAGGAGCTGTTCGTGCTGTGGACCGACGTGAGCCGGCTGCTGCGCGACTCCGGCCACACGCTGGTGCAGCCCGAGGTCGGCGAGCTCGTCACCAGCCTCGACATGGCCGGGGTGTCGCTGACCGTGACCTGGCTGGACGACGAGCTGGAGCGGCTGTGGACCGCGCCCGCGTGGACACCCGCCTTCCGCCGCGGCGCCATCACCGTGGACACCGGTGAGGAGGCCGTCGCGGAGGTGACCGACGACGCCCCGCGCTTCGCCGAGGCCTCCGCCGAGTCCCGGGAACTGGCCGCGTCCGTGCTCGACGGGCTGCGCGCGGTCCGGAAAGCCCTGCACGAAGCCGAATCCGAGCTGGGCGCCATCGACGCGGTGGCCGGCGACGGTGACCACGGCCGCGGCATGGTCCGCGGCATCGACGCCGCCGTCACCGCCGCGGAGGCCGCCTGGCACGCGGGCGCCGGGGCCGGTGACGTGCTCGCCGCTGCCGGGGACGAGTGGGCCGCCCGCGCGGGAGGCACCTCCGGGGTCCTGTGGGGCGCCGGGCTGCGCGCGGCGGGCGAGGAAATCGGCGGCGGCGCGATCGACGCCCGCGCCGCCGTGACCGCGTTCGCCGAGCGCGTGATGTCCCTCGGCGGCGCCGAACCCGGCGACAAGACCCTGGTCGACGCGCTGGTGCCGTTCCGGGACCGGCTCGAATCCGGCACCTGGGCCCAGGCCGCGGCGGCGGCCGAGGAAGCCGCGCGCGCCACCGCGGACCTGGTGCCGCGCAAGGGACGGGCCCGCCCGCTCGCCGAACGCAGCGTCGGCACCCCCGATCCGGGAGCCGTGTCGCTGGCCCTGATCGCGCGGACAGTTTCGGACTACCTGGCAGGAGGGACGCGGTGAACTACCGCATCGTGGTCGGCTGCGACGACGCCGGCCTGGACTACAAGGAACAGCTCGCCGCGGACCTGCGGGCCGATCCGCGGGTGGCCGAGGTGATCGACCTCGGCGTGCACCGCGGCGCCGACGACGTGCACCGGCCCTACCCGGAGATCGGGCTCGCCGCGGGCGAGGCCATCCGTGACGGCGAGGCCGACCGGGCCGTGCTGGTGTGCGGCACCGGCATCGGCATGGCGCTGTCGGCCAACAAGGTGCCCGGCGTGCGGGCCACCACCGCGCACGACTCGTTCTCCGTCGAACGCTCGATCCTGTCCAACAACTGCCAGGTGCTCACGCTCGGGCAGCGGGTGATCGGGCTGGAGCTGGCGCGGCGCCTCGTGGCAGAGTGGCTGGGATACACCTTCGACGAGCGGTCCGCCAGCGCGGCGAAGGTATCGTTGATCAGCGAGTACGAACGGTGTTGACGACCAGCCCGGGGAGGGCGCGCGTGGTGAAGGAGCCGAACCGCAACCTGCGGCAGATGGCTGTCGACACGCTGCGCCAGGCCATCACGACCGGCGAGTTCCCGCCCGGCAGCCACCTCGGCGAGGTGCAGGTCTCCGAGCAGCTCGGCATCAGCCGCGGCACCCTGCGCGAGGCGTTCCGCCAGCTTCAGCAGGAGGGGCTCGTCGAGTACGGCGAGCGCGGCCGCGTCACCGTCCGCTCGATCAGCGAGAAGGACATCATCAACACCTTCACCGTCCGGGCCGCGCTGGAGGCGCTGGCCGGCGAGACGCTGGCGTCGAGCTACTACCGCGAGGAGCACTGCCGCCGCCTGCGGGCCGCGGTCGACCGGATGGCGCGCGCCACCCGGGTGTCGCTGGAGGCCCAGATCGAGGCCGACCTCGCCTTCCACGAACTGCTGGTCGAGCTCACCGACAACGACGCGCTGGTGCGCTCGTGGAAGCTGCTCGAAGGACCCATCCGCATGTGCATCATGTACCGCGGCCTGGAACGCGCCCTGTCCAACATGAGCCCGGGCCGTCACCTGGAGATCGTCACGGCGATCGAGTCCGGCGACCCGGTCAAGACGCAGAGCGTGATCTCCGAGCACATGGTCGCCACCGCGCAGGCCCTGCTGTTCGGCACCGTGCGCACCCGCCCGCGCATCGAGATCACCGGCGAGAACTGACTCCTCTTCCCGGGCGGTCGTCCCGCCCGCATCACGGAAGCGATCACTCATGACTGCATCGATCGCGCCGTCGGCCACCCGTGCCGAGCGCGTCGCCGCGGCGGCCCACCGCATGCGGCACCACATCCTGAACATGGGCCAGGCCCAGGGGCAGGGCTACGTCGGGCAGGCGCTCGGCGCCGCCGACCTGCTCGCCACCGTCTACACCGATCAGCTGCGGCTGCGGCCGGAGGATCCGGAGTGGCCGGAGCGGGACCGGTTCCTGCTGTCCACCGGGCACTACGCGATCGGACTGTACGCGGCGCTGGCCGAAGCCGGGGTGGTGCCGGTCGAGGAGCTGGAGACCTACGGCTCGGACGACTCGCGCCTGCCCATGTCCGGCATGGCGACCTACACGCCGGGCATGGAGATCTCCGGTGGCTCGCTCGGCCACGGGCTCACCGTCGCCGTCGGCATGGCGCTCGGCCTGCGGTTGCAGGGGTCCGCCGCGCGGGTGTTCAACTTCCTCTCCGACGGCGAGCTGGACGAGGGCTCCACGTGGGAGGCCGCGATGGGCGCCGCGCACCACCGGCTCGGCCTGCTCACCGCGATGGTCGACATCAACGCGCTGCAGGCCGACGGCCCGACCGCCGGGGTGCTGCGCACCGAGCCGGTCGTGGACAAGTGGGCGGCCGCGGGCTGGTTCGTCCGCCGCGTGGACGGCAACGACATCCCCGCCCTGCTCGCCGCCTTCGACGAGATCGCCGAGCGGGCGCGGCCGGACGGGCAGCCGTCGGTGCTGCTGTGCGACACCCGCATCGGCCGGGGCGTGCCGCTGCTGGAGACCCGGGAGAAGGCGCACTTCATGCGCATCGACGAGCACGAGTGGGACATCTGCCGCGGGCAGCTGGACGAAGGAGCGCGGGCGTGACCACCACCAAGCGGCTGACCACGTCGGCGATGATCGCCTCGTTCGCCGACCCCGGCCAGAAGACGACCAGCGCGCCGTTCGGGCACGCACTGGCCGCGCTCGCCGAGCGGGACAGCCGGGTCGTCGGGCTGACCGCCGACCTCGGCAAGTACACCGACATGCACGTCTTCGCCCAGGCCCACCCGGACCGGTTCTTCCAGGTGGGCATGGCCGAGCAGCTGCTGCTCGGCGCCGCCGCCGGGATGGCCGAGGTCGGGCTGGTGCCGTTCGCGTCGACCTACTCGGTGTTCGCGGCGCGGCGGGCCTACGACTTCCTGTGCCTGGACATCGCCGAGCCGAACCTCAACGTCAACGTCGTCGGCGGATTGCCCGGCCTGACCACCGGCTACGGGCCGAGCCACCAGGCCACCGAGGACATCGCGATCTTCCGCGGCATGCCGAACCTGACGATCGTGGACCCGTGCGACTCGGTCGACATCGAGCAGGCCGTGCCGCAGCTGGCCGCGTGCGAAGGCCCGACGTACCTGCGGCTGCTGCGCGGCAAGGTGCCGACGGTGCTGGACGAGTACGACTACCGGTTCGAGCTCGGCAAGGCCGCCGTGCTGCGCGGCGGGAACGACGTCGTGTTCGTCTCCAGTGGACTGATGACGATGCGGGCCCTGCAGGCGGCGGAGAAGCTGGCCGCGCACCGGGTCGACGTGGCGGTCGTGCACGCGCCGACCATCAAGCCGTTCGACTCGGAGACCGTGCTGCGGGAGATCGCCGGGGACCGGCTGGTGGTGACGCTGGAGAACCACACCGTGGTGGGCGGCCTGTTCGAGACGGTCGCCTCGGCGGCGGTGCGGGCCGGGGTGGCCGGCCGGATCGTGCCGGTCGCGCTCCCGGACGAGTTCCTGGCCGCCGGCGCGCTACCGACGCTGCACGACCGGTACGGGCTGGCCACGGACCGCGTGGTGAAGCGGGTGCTGTCCGAGCTGGGCTGAGTCCGCCCCGGTGCGTCGGGTGAGCGGGGCGCGGCCGGTGGGTCGGTTCCGGGGTGGGGTCGGCTCGTCTGGTGGGCTCGGGCGGCGGTCGGGTGTGGGTGTCCACCGTGGCCGGTTCCGGGTCGGGCCCTCCGGCCGGGCTGGGCTGAGTCTGCGCCCCGGTGCGGTGGGGTGGTCGGGGTGCGGCCAGCGGCGTCAGCCCCCGCCGGCCCGGGACATCCCTTGAACGCCGTGCGCTACCCCCGGACGGGGGTAGCGGCCACGCCGGGGAGTCGACTTGCCCTGGTCGCGCGGGTACCGTGGGGCGACCGACGATGGTGTGGTGCGAGGAGGACGGACGCCGATGTCTGACGCCCGCTCGGTGCTGCATGAGGAGTTGGCGGGAGCCGCCCGCGCGGCCGGGTTGCCCGTGGTGTTCGGCGGCGAGGTGGCCGACCAGCAGCTGCGGTTGTCCGGCTTCGTCGGGACCCGCACGACCGCGCTGCACAACCTGGACGTCCTGCCGGGCGCCGGACTGGGCGGCCGCGTGCTGATGCAGGGCCACCCGATCTCCGTGAGCGACTACGGCAGCGCCCGCACCATCACCCACGACTACGACCGCCCGGTGCTCGCCGAGGGGCTGGCGTCGATCATCGCCGTGCCCGTGCGCAGCGGTGGCCGCTGCCGCGGCGTGCTGTACGGGGCGGTGCGGCGGCCGGTGACGTTCGGCGACCGCGTCCGGGACGCCCTCATGGAGTCCGGCAGGCGGCTGGCCCGCGAGCTGAGCGAACGCGACGAGCTGACCGCCCGCCTGGACTCGCTGTCCCCGGGAGCCACCCGCGAGGAGCTGCGCTCGGTGCACTCCGAGCTGCGGGCCATCGCCGGGGCCCTGCCCGACCCGGAAGCACGCCGCCGGATCTACGCGGCCGCGCAACGGCTCGTCGACCTCGGCGAGGGCAGGCCCGCCCCGGGACCGAAGGTGCGGTTGTCCACCCGGGAGACCGACGTGCTCGCCCAGGTCGCCCTGGGCTTCACCAACGGCGAGGTCGCCGAGCGGCTGTCGCTGTCGCGGGAGACGGTGAAGGCCTACCTGGGTTCGGTCATGCGCAAGCTGGACGCCCACACCCGGCACGAGGCCGTCGTCAAGGCGCGCCGGCTGATGCTGCTGCCGTGAGCGAGCCGGTGGCGCCACGCGGCGCCACCGGCTTCCTCAGGCCTAGACCGCGGTCGGTTCGCCGGCCTGCTCGGCGGTCATCACGGTGCCGCGGGTCTCCTTGAGCGCCAGCGTGGACACCAGCGAGATCAGCCCGGTCACCGCGAGCATCACGCCGACGGCGATGCTGCCGAAGCTCGCGGTCAGGTTGGGCGCCACCAGCGGCGGGATCGCGCCGCCCAGCACACCCGCCAGGTTGTAGCCCAGCCCCGCGCCGGTGTAGCGGAAGCGGGTCTGGAACAGCTCCGGCAGGAACGAGCCGGCCGGCCCGTACGCCACCGCGAAGATCATCAACGTGCCCACCACGCCGATGCCGAACGCGACCGGGCTGCCGGTGTCCAGCAACGGGAACAGCACCAGCGACCACGCCACGCCCAGCGCCGAGGAGTACACGATGACCCGCCGCCTGCCGAGCCGGTCCGACAGCACCCCGGCCACCACGATGACGATCCCGAACACGACCGCCGCCGCGATGCCGATGCCCAGCACCACCGGACGGGTCAGCCCGGTCTTCGTGCCGTAACTGGTCAGGTACGTCGTGCCCATGTAGAAGAACGCGAACAGCATCGTCAGCGAACCGGCGGACAGCAGGATCTCCCGCGGCTGCTTGCGGATCGCCTCCAGGAACGGCAGCCGCTTCGGCCGGTCCAGGTCGGCGGTGCCACCGGCGGCGACGAAGGCCGGCGTCTCGGCGATGCTCATCCGCACGTAGAAACCGACGGCCACCAGCAGGATGCTGACCAGGAACGGCACCCGCCACCCGTAGTCCAGGAACGCGGCGTCCGCGTCGCCCATCACCAGGTTGGTCACCAGGAACGTGCCGCTGGACAGCGCGAACGCGATCGCCGGGCCGAGCTGCGGGAACACCGCGTACAGGCCCCGTTTGGCCGGCGGCGCGTACTCCGCCGTCAGCAGGGTCGCCCCGGCCCATTCGCCGCCGACCGCGAGCCCCTGCGCGAACCGCAGCACGACCAGGATGATCGGCGCGGCCACCCCGATCGTCGCCGCGCCGGGCAGCAGTCCGATGAGGACCGTGGCGATGCCCATCAGCAGCAGCGTGGAGATCAGCGTGCGCTTGCGGCCGATCCGGTCGCCGTAGTGTCCGAAGAGGATCGCGCCGACCGGCCGGGCGATGAACGCGACGGCGAACGTGGCGAACGAGGCCACGGTCCCGGCCGTGGCGCCCAGCGCGGGGAAGAACACCTTCGGGAACACCAGCGCGGCGGCGGTGCCGTAGATGAAGAAGTCGTAGTACTCGATGGTCGTCCCGACGCAACTGGCCACGGCCACCTTGCGCATCGGGACCGCCGGGGTCTGGCTCGACACGGGTTCTCCTCGTCGTTGAGGTCTGATGGGCAGGAATGGTCCGGTATGGACAAACCGGGCGCTACCCCCATCCGTGGGTATCGCCCCGGCGGGGGCCGGCGGCATGATGTCGGGCAGCCCGAGCGAAAGGACACCAAGCGGTGAACGCGACCGATGCCTACCGTGCGAGCAGGGACCAGTTGGTGGCGCTGCGTACCGACCACGCCCGCGCCGTGGCCGAGTTCCGCTGGCCCGAGCTGGGGGAGCGGTTCAACTGGGCGGTGGACTGGTTCGACGCGATCGCCCGGGACAACGACCGCCCCGCGCTGGTGATCGCCGAGGAGGACGGGTCCACCACGGAACGGTCCTTCGCGGAGATGTCGCGGGCCTCCGACCGGCTGGCCGCCTGGCTGCGGGAGCGGGGCGTGCGCCGCGGCGATCCGGTGCTGCTGATGCTCGGCAACCAGGTCGAGCTGTGGGAGTCGATGCTGGCGATCATGAAGCTGGGCGCGGTGATCCTGCCGACCACCAGCGCCGTCGGCCCCGCCGACCTGACCGACCGGATCGCCCGCAGCGGCGCGAAGTTCGTCATCGCCAACGCCGCCGACACCGGCAAGTTCGCCGACGTGCCCGGCGACTACACCCGGATCAGCGTGGGCGAGGCGGACGGCTGGGCCGATCTGCGCGCCGCCGCGGACCTGCCGCACACCCCGGCCGGGCACCCCGGGACCGCGCCGACCGACCCGCTGCTGCTGTACTTCACCTCGGGCACCACGTCCCGGCCGAAGCTGGTGGAGCACACCCAGGTGTCCTACCCGGTCGGTCATCTGTCCACGATGTACTTCCTCGGGCTGCGGCCGGGCGACGTGCACCTCAACATCTCCTCGCCCGGCTGGGCCAAGCACGCCTGGTCGTGCTTCTTCGCGCCGTGGATCGCCGAGGCGACGATCTTCGTCTACAACTACCGCCGCTTCGACGCGGTCGCGTTGCTGGAGCAGCTGCGGACGCGGCGGGTCAGCTCGTTCTGCGCGCCGCCGACGGTGTGGCGGATGCTGATCAACGCCGACCTCGGCGAGCGACCGGCCGCGCTGCGCGAGGTCATCGGGGCGGGTGAACCGCTCAACCCGGAGGTGATCGGGCAGGTCCAGCGCGCCTGGGGCCTGACGATCCGGGACGGGTTCGGGCAGACCGAGACCACCGCGCAGGTCGGCAACACGCCGGGGTCGGCGGTCAAGGCCGGGTCGATGGGCCGCGCGCTGCCCGGCGTGCCGGTCGTGCTGGTCGACCCGGCGAGCGGGCGGCCGCTGGACGGTCCCGGCGAGGGCGAGATCTGCCTGGACCTGTCACGCGAGCCGGTGAACCTGATGACCGGCTACCGGGGCGACCCCGAGCGCAACGCCGAGGCCATGGCCGGTGGCTTCTACCACACCGGTGACGTGGCCACGATCGACGACGAGGGCTACATCACCTACATCGGGCGCACCGACGACGTGTTCAAGGCCAGCGACTACAAGATCAGCCCGTTCGAGCTGGAGTCGGTCCTGATCGAGCACCCGGCCGTGGCCGAGGCCGCGGTGGTGCCCGCGCTGGACCCGGTGCGGCTGGCCGTGCCGAAGGCCTACATCGCGCTCGCGCCCGGCCACGAGCCGACGAAGGAGACGGCGCTGTCGATCCTGCGGCACGCCCGGGAGAACCTGGCGCCCTGGCAGCGGGTGCGGCGGATCGAGTTCTTCGAGCTGCCGAAGACGATCTCGGGCAAGATCCGGCGCGTCGAGCTGCGGTCCCGGGAGGACGAGCTGGGCACCGGCAGCCCCGCCGAGTGGCGCGACGACCAGTTCCCGGACCTGCGGGCCTGAGGCCCGCCTCCCTCGCGCAGTAGGTTGGAGGTGAGCAACCAGTGAGGGAGGACGAACGTGGGTCTGAAAGTCGGCTACAAGGCCTCGGCGGAGCAGTTCGGTCCGCGGGATCTGGTCGAGTACGCCGTGCGGGCCGAGGAGCTGGGCCTGGACTCGGTGATGGTGTCCGACCACTTCCTGCCGTGGCGGCACGAGGGCGGGCACGCGCCGTTCGCGTTGTCGTGGATGTCGGCGGTGGCGGAGCGGACCAGCCGGGTGCAGATCGGGACGAGCGTGCTGACCCCGACGTTCCGGTACAACCCGGCGGTGATCGCGCAGGCGTTCGCGACGATGTCGTTGCTGTCCGGCGGCCGGGTCGTCCTCGGCGTGGGCACGGGCGAGGCGCTGAACGAGATCGCCGTGTCGGGCCGGGAGTGGCCGGAGTTCAAGGAGCGGTTCGCGCGGCTGCGTGAGGCGATCAAGCTGATGCGCGAGCTGTGGACGAGCGACAACGTGGCGTTCGAGGGCGAGTACTACACGCTGGTCGACGCCAAGATCTACGACCGGCCGGAGCAGCCGGTGCCGGTGTACGTGGCCGCGGGTGGCCCGGTGGTGGCGAAGTACGCGGGCCGCGCCGGGGACGGGTTCATCTGCACGTCGGGCAAGGGCATGGAGCTCTACACCGACAAGCTGATGCCCGCGGTGGCCGAGGGCGCCGCGGCGGCGGAGCGGGACGTCGCGGGCATCGACAAGATGATCGAGATCAAGATGTCCTACGACCGGGATCCGGAGAAGGCGCTGGAGAACACCCGGTTCTGGGCGCCGCTGTCGCTGACCCCGGAGCAGAAGCACTCGGTGTCCTCGGCGGAGGAGATGGAGCGGCTGGCCGACGAGCTGCCGATCGAGCAGGTCGCCAAGCGGTGGATCGTGGCGTCGGACCCGGACGAGGCGGTCGCGCAGATCAAGCCGTACCTGGACGCGGGCCTGAACCACCTCGTGTTCCACGGCCCGGGCCACGACCAGGAGCGGTTCCTGAGCCAGTTCGCGGAGGACGTGCTGCCGCGGCTGCGCGCCCTGGGCTGAGGCGTTCGCCGCTCACGGGCTACGTGTCCGTGAGCGGCGCCGCACTCGGGCGACCGGCCGGTCCTGCCGGGGCGGTTCTTGCCGCGGTTCGCCGCTGAGGCCGCGTGCTCTTGGGCTGGAGGCACCCGCCGCTCGCGGGCTGCCTGCTCGTGAGCGGCGCCGCGCACCCGGGACGCCCGCCTGGGCCATCCGCTGGTTGCCCGCCACCCCGTCGCCCGCGGGCCCCGTGTCCGTGAGCGGCGTCATGGTGCGGGCCCTCCTCCGGCGAGAGTAATTTCGGGAATTAGCGAAATGTCGAAGGACGGTGCGGGTGCTCCCTGAGTGCAAGGCCCTGGCGAACGAGACGCGGCTGCGCATCCTGGAGTGGCTCAAGGACCCGGCGGCGCACTTCCCGGCGGCCGGGGAACCGGCCGGGCCGGGGGTGTGCGTCGGGCTGATCCAGCAGAAGGCCGGGACCTCGGCGTCGACCGTCTCGGTGCACCTGGCCATCCTGCAGCGCGCCGGTTTCCTGCTGGCCACGCGGCAGGGCCAGTGGACGTACTACCGGCGCGACGAGGACCGCATCCGCGCCTTCACCGCGACCTGTGACCCGGAAAAGGTGAGCCCGTCATGTCCCCAGTCCTGTCCGTCCTGGACCTCGCGCCGATCGCGCCCGGCCAGACCGCGCGCGAGAGCTTCGCGGCCAGCGTGGCGCTGGCCCAGGCGGCCGAGCGCAGCGGCTACCGGCGGGTCTGGGACGCCGAGCACCACAACATGGCGTCCATCGCCTCCAGCGCGACCAGCGTGCTGATCGGGCACGTCGCCGAGCACACCTCGACGATCCGCCTCGGCGCGGGCGGCATCATGCTGCCCAACCACTCGCCGCTGGTGATCGCCGAGCAGTTCGGCACCCTGGGGACGCTGTTCCCCGACCGCATCGACCTCGGGCTCGGCCGCGCGCCGGGCAGCGACCAGCAGACGATGGTGGCGCTGCGGCGCGATCCGATGTCGGCCGATTCGTTCCCGCAGGACGTGCTGGAGCTGCAGGCCTACCTGAGCGGCAAGGCCGTGCAGGGCGTGCGGTCGGTGCCGCGGCCCGAGGGCGTCGTGCCGCTCTACATCCTGGGCTCGTCGCTGTTCGGGGCGCAGCTGGCCGCACAACTCGGGTTGCCGTACGCGTTCGCGTCGCACTTCGCGCCGGACTCGCTGCACCAGGCCGTCGCGCTGTACCGCGAGCGGTTCCAGCCGTCGGAGCAGCTGGCCGAGCCGTACGTGATCGCCGGGGCGAACGTGTTCGCGGCGGAGGACCACGACGAGGCCGAGGCCCAGCGGACGGTGGCCTACCGGGCGCGCACCCGCGCGATGCTGTCGCAGGGCCGCGCGGGCGCCAACTTCACCGACGCCGAGATCGACGCGTTCCTGGCCTCGCCGCGCGGCCGCGGCCTGGCGGGGATGACGCGCTACACCGCGGTCGGCACCCCGGCCGAGGTGCGGGCCTACCTGGCGGACTTCGCAACCGACGCCCAGGCCGACGAGCTGATCCTGGCGCACCACGCGCACGACGTCGCGGACCGGGTCCGCTCGATCGAACTGACGGCGAACGCCATGACCGCGGTCGCCTAGCGGCCCGCCCCTCCGGCCGCCGGGTAATATCGGCCGGGTTGTTGAGCAGACAGCGACCGGGTGCGGGCCCGGTGCTGTCATCACTGGTCGCTCGCCCCGTATCCGCAGGTGGTAGGGAAGGACGCGACCAGGATGAGCGACGGTGCGGCAGGCCAGCTCGAGCACCTCGACGAGGTGACCCGTGCTCTCGAGGAACTGGCCGGCACGGTCGGGAACACGGACGACTTCGACGCGCTGCTGCGTGTGGTCTGCGAGCAGGTCGTCCGTGTGGTGCCCGGGGCCGACATGGCTTCGATCACGGTGCTCGACGGGTCCGGCGCGCGGTCGGTCGCCGCGACCGACGACCGCGCCGCGCGGATCGACGAGGCCCAGTACGCCGAGGACGACGGCCCGTGCCTGCGCGCGGCGCGAACCGGCCAGGTGGTCCGGGTCGAGGTGAGCACGGCGCGGCAGTTGTGGCCGCGCTTCTCCGCGGTCGCCGCCGGGGACGGGGTGGCGAGCTACCTGGCTTCGCCGCTGCAGGTGCGCGACGAGGCGATGGGCGCGATCAACCTGTTCGGGTTCGGCGAGCACGGGTTCCGCGACGTCGACCAGAAGTACCTGGAGCTGTACGCGACGGTGGTCGACACGGTGCTGCGCCTGTCCCGGCGCGCGCTGCGCACCCAGGAGCAGGTGCGGCAGCTGCGCACGGCCATGCGCACGCGCGGGGTCATCGAGCAGGCCAAGGGCATCCTGATGGCGGCCAGGCGGATCAGCGCCGACGACGCCTTCCAGCTCCTGGTGGGTCAGTCGCAGCGGGAGAACGTCAAGCTGCACACCATTTCGGCGCGGTTCGTCGCCGAGCACTCCGGCCACGAGGTGGACCCGGACGACAGCCTGCCGAACTGAGCGCTCAGGCCGTCGGGGGAACCGCGCCGGTGATGGTGAAGACCCGGTCCAGGCCGGTCAGTTCCAGCGGCCGCAGCACCCCGCGGTTCGTGGCGACCAGGGTCAGGTCCTGCCCGGCGGCCGCGCACTCGCGGGACACCTCGACCAGCAGCGCGAGCCCGCCCGAGTCGAGGAAGCCGACCTGCTGGAGGTCGAGCACCACGGCGCGCGGCGGGGGCACCGGCGCGCCCGCCCGGGCCGCGTCCAGACCATCACGCAGATGGATGACGGTGCCGGCGTCGATTTCACCCGTCACGGTCACGACGAGGGCGTCCGGGCGGTAGGCCCACTCCACTTTCAGGTTCGTCACGGGACCTCCTGGCAAGCTCGTCGGCTCGCGAAGAACAGGGCGGGACGCGGACGACGCGCACCGCGGGCGGGACATGGCGAGCCACAGCTGCTTGTATAACCGTGACCTGGCCGACCTTACCCCATCGCCCGGCTAGGCTTGCCCGGCGCGGGCGGTGGGCCGCGCGGAGGAGACGAGGTTGTCATGAGCGAAACGGTCCTGTCCGCGCCCGAGGTGCTCTCGATCGCGCAGGAGCTGGCCGAGATCGGCAGGCTCGTCGATGACGACGACGTGAGCGCGACCCTGTCCCGCTACGTCGCCCGGGCCGTCGCGCTGCTGCCCGGCTGTGACCGCGCGACCATCACGGCGCGCACCGACGTGGGCACCGCCGAGGTGCTGGCGGCCGCCGGGAAGCCGTTGCCGGAGCCGCCGACCGACGGGTCCGGGCCGGACCCGGTCACCGAGGCGCTGACCTACCGCGAGCCCCGGCGCCTGGACGACACGGCGACCGACCGGCGCTGGCCCGCCTACGGCGCGCACCTGCGGCGGCACGGGTTCGGCAGCGCGCTGACGCTGCCGCTGCCCGGCACGGAGTCCGGGGCCGCGTTCAGCGTGCTGTCCACCGAGCCCGGCCGCTTCGGCGATGGCTCGCACGACCTCGCGCTGCTGTTCACCCTGCACGCGGGGGTGGCGTTCGACAACAGCGCGCTCTACCACGACAACATCCGCCTGCTGGGGCACGTGCAGACCGCCCTGCGCACCCGGACGGTGATCGCGCAGGCCCAGGGCCTCCTGATGCGCCACGACGACCAGTCCGCGGACGAGGCGCTGGCCGCGTTGAAGCGGATGTCGCAGCAGCGGAACGTGAAGTTGCGCGACGTGGCGGCCGCCCTCGTGGCGGCTCACCACGCCGGCCGGCTGGCCGACGTGCTGCACGCGCGCTGACGGCCCGCCGGCCTCCCTCCTCGTCCCAACACCTTGCGGGAGCCGGCGCCGCGGATCACCGCTCCGCGGCGCGCCCGCGGGCCAGGCCGGTCAGCAGAGCCCCGGCCAGCGTCGTGCCCAGCAGGACCACCGTGCCCGCCGCGGCCAGGAACACGTGCCCGCGGTCGGCGAGCGCGAAGATCCGCGTCGGCAGCGTCTGCCAGTCCGGTGGGTACAGCATCATCGTCGCGCCCAGCTCGCCCAGTGACATCGCCAGCGCCAGGCTCGCCGAGGCCACCATCGACGGCAGCAGCAACGGCAGGCGCACCCGCAGCAGGACCCGGACCGGGCCGGCGCCGAGGCTCTCCGCCACCAGCGCGAGCTGCGGATCCGCCCGGCGGCACGCGGCCGACACCGTGCTGTAGGTGAACGGCAGCACGATCAGCAGGTGCCCGAGCAGCACGATCCACCGCGTCCCGTTGAGCAGCACCGGCGGCCGGCTGAACGCGACCAGCAGCGCCAGCCCGAGCACCACCGACGGCACCGCGATCGGCAGGTGGAACAGCGTGTCGGCCAGCCGCCGCAGCCGGGGCGGCGCGGACGCGGCGGCCAGCGCGGCCCACGTGCCCAGCAGCACCGACCCGGCGGAGGCGATCAGCCCGGTCTGCACGCTCACCGACAGGCTCGCCAGGTTCTCCCCGGACAGCGCCTCGCCGAGGTGCGCCGCGGTGAACGCGCCCGGCAGTACCCCGGTCCACGAGCCCGCGACCGCCGCGAGCACGATCATCACCAGCGGCGCCGCCACCACGACGGTGAACAGCACCGCGAACACCACGCGCACGGCGATCCGGCTACCCCGCGTCCACAGCAGCACGGCGGTCTCCCTTCGACAGCGCCCACCGGTGAGCGCGGTAGAGCAGCAGCGAGAACACCACGTTCACCACCGCCACGACACACGCCGCCGGGTAGTCGAACGTCACGATCCCCTTGGTGTAGACGAGAACGGGCAGCGTGGTCACGTCCTTGGCGCCGATGAACAGCACGATGCCGAACTCGTTCATCGCCAGCAGCATCGTCAGGCACGCGCCGGACGCGAGCCCGGGCAGCGCCCCGGACAGCAAGACCTGCCGCAGCACCCGCCACGGGCCGGCGCCCAGGCTCGCCGCCACGTTCAGCTGCGCCGCCGGGATCTGCCCGAACGCCGCGAGCGCCGGCCGCAGCACGAACGGCGTGTAGAACGTGATCTCGGCCAGCAGCACGCCCCACGGCGAGTACAGGAACCCGGCGCCGGGGAAGATCCCCGCGCTGCCGTAGAGGAACGTCAGCGACAACGCGATGAGGAACGACGGGAACGCCAGCATGGTGTCGGCGAGCCGGGACAGCGCCCGGGCGCCCGGGAACGGCACGAACGCGATCACCAGCGCCAGGAACGTGCCCAGCAGCACGCAGCCGGCCGTGGTGCCCAGCGCGATCGCCACCGTCCGCCACGCGGCGCGGAGGAACTCGGCCGACCCGAGCACCTCCAGCCACACCGCGAACCCGGCACCGCCGTCCTCGGCGGTCAGCGACTGGCGGACCACCAGGGCCAGCGGATAACCGAAGAACGCCACCACCACGAGCAGCGGCGGCACCAGCCAGGCCGCTACCCGAGCGGGACGACCGGGCAACCGTCCGGAATGGACACCCCGACCCGCTGCCCGACGCCGGGCAGCCCGTCCACCGTCGCGACCTCCGCGCGGACCGGACAGGACCCCGACGTCAGCTCCAGGTCGAGATCGAGCCGGAAGCCACTGCCACGCCATTGCACACCCTTCAAGGTCGCGGGGAACAGTTCGCGGCCCGGCGCGTGCACGCCGAGCCGGTGCGGCCGCACCCCGAGCGCGACCGCACCGCCGGGGACACCGGTGACCGGTCCGGCGGGCAGCTCGCGCCCGCCGAGCCGCACGGTGACCAGGTCGTCGCCGTCGTGGCGCACGAGTTCGACCGGGATCAGGTTGGCCGCGCCGAGGAAGCTCGCGGTGAACTCGCGCGACGGCCGGTGGTAGAGCCGGCCCGACGGCCCGGCCTCGACCAGCTTCGCGTCCCGCATCACGGCGATCCGGTCGGCCAGCGCGAGCGCCTCACCCTGGTCGTGCGTGACGTGGATCAGCGTGGTGTCCGGCTGCTGCGCCCGCAGCCGCAGCAGCTCGGCGACCATGTCCTCGCGCAGCGCCGCGTCGAGCGCGGACAGCGGCTCGTCCAGCAGCAGCACCGGCGGCCGGATCGCGAGCGCGCGGGCGATCGCCACCCGCTGCTGCTGGCCGCCGGACAGCTCCCGCGGGTAGCGCCGGGCGTAACCGGCCATGCCGACCAGCTCCAGCGTCTCCCGCACCCGCTCGCGGACCTCGGCGCGGGGCAGGCGCCGCGCCCGCAGTCCGAACGCGACGTTGTCGGCCACCCGCAGGTGCGGGAACAGGGCGTAGTTCTGCACCACGACACCGAGGCCGCGGCGCGACGGGGGCAGATCGGTGATGTCCGCGCCGTCGAGCAGCACCCGGCCCGCGCTCGGCCGGACGAACCCGGCGATCGCCTTCAGCGCGGTGGACTTGCCCGAGCCGGACGGGCCCAGCAACGCCAGCGTCTCGCCCCGCCCGACCGTCAGGTCCACTTCGGACAGCGCGCAGGTGCGTCCGTAGTGGACGGACACCCCGCGCAGCTCGATCGCCGGTGTCACCGCCCGACGGCCTTCCGGTAGGCGTCCAGGTCGGCGTCCAGGCCGGCCAGCACCGCGTTCCAGTCCGGCTGCCAGATCTCCACGCCCTGCAGCACCGCCTTGATCCGGTCGGCCTTGGGCCCGCTCACCCCGCCAGCCGCCCGGCCGGGCAGCCCGTAGGCGTCCACGGCGGTCGCCTGCACCTGGGGCGAGAACAGGAAGTCCACCAGCTTGCGCGCGTTGTCCGGGTGCGGCCCGCCCGCGACCTGGCCGGCGTAGTAGGGCAGCGCGAACGTGGACCGGGTGCCGGTCGCGTCGGCCGGGAAGAACACCTCGAACCCGCCGCTCGCCTCGATCTCGGCGAGGTTCATCTGCACGTCGCCGTTGGCCACCAGCAGCTCGCCCTTGGCGACCTTGGGCTGCAGCTTCCCGGTCGACGACGACGGGCCGACGTTGTTGGCCTGCAACCTCGCCAGGTAGTCCAGCGCGCCCTGCTTGCCGAAGACGTGCTGCAGCTGGAGCAGCACCGCGGTGCCGTCGCCCGCCTCGCCGGGGGTGGAGTACTGCAGCTTGCCCCGGTACTTCGGGTCGAGCAGGTCGTCCCAGGTCCGCGGCGCCGGCTGCCCCGTGGTGGCGATGAAGCACAGGTAGTTGTTGATCATCGGCGCGTAGCCGGAGCCGGTCAGCAGGTTCTGCGACGCGGCCCGCTGGATGAACGGCGGCAGCGTCACCAGGACGTCGGCCTGCGGGTTGGCCCGCTCCTTCTCCACGCGCGAGGTGACCTCGCCGGAGCCGGCGGTGACGACCTGGACGGTGATGCCCGTCCGGGCCGTGAACTCGCCGAACCGCTGGGCGTACCAGTCCTCCAGGCCGTCGGCGGTGTAGAGGGTGACGACGTCGGTGCCGTTGCCGCCCGCCGTGCCGCCACAGGCGGACAGCACGGCCATCAGCACGGCGGCGAGCGCGACGCTCAGTTTCCTTCGCACGGGAGCACTCCTAACGCGGTGGGGAGATCGGAGACGGAGTCCAGGACGTGGGTGGCGCCGGCCGCGCGCAGGTCGGCGGCGGTCCCGGCACCGGTCAGCACCCCGGCGGCCACCGGCGCGCCGGAGCGCAGCGCGGTGCGGATGTCGGACGGGGTGTCGCCCGCGACGGCCACCGCGCGCATGTCGGTGACCTCCAGGCGCAGTGCGGCGGTCAGCACGAGATCGGGGAACGGGCGGCCACGCACGCCGGGGCCCGGGGCGAGCGCGAGGTCGGCGAGGTCCTGCCAGCCCAGCGCGTCCAGGATCGCGTGCTGGGTGCCGGCGGCGAACCCGGTGGTGAGCGCGACCTTGACCCCGGCCGCCCGCAGCACGCGGATCGTGTCCGCCGCGCCGGGCAGCGGCACGCAGTGTCCGGTGTGGACGAGTCCTTCGTAGACGCGGCGGAACTCGTCGTTCGCCCGCTGGGCGAGGGTTTCCTCCCCGAGCAGGGCGCGGAACACGGTGATCTTCGACTGGCCCATGGTGCGCCGGACGTGGTCCAGCATCGGCGGGTGCCGGTCCGCGGGCACGCCGACGGCGGTGATCGCCGCGGTGAAGGCCCGCTCGACGAGCCCGTCGTCGGCGACCGTGGTGCCGGCCATGTCCAGCACGACCAGCTCGGGGGTCACAGCCCGGCCTCCTTCGCGGTGTCCTCGGCGATCGCGGGCGCGCACGTCATCCCGACGCCGCCCGGCCCGGTGACCAGCCAGGCGTTGTCGGCGACGCGGGCGCGGTGGACGACCACCGACGGGTCGGCGGACTGCGCGTAGACACCTGCCCAGCGGCGCACGATCCGGGGGAGCGGCCTGCCCAGCAACGCCCCGGCGACCGCGCTCAGGTGGTCGTAGGGCGCCTCCTCGACGTCGAACGGGAACGGCTCGTCGTAGCCGTGCGTGTCGCCGATGGTGAGCCCGCCGTCGCGGCGCTGCACCATGAGCAGCTGCATCGCGTGCGCCGCGGCGACCTCGTTCTGCGGCTGCTCGCGGTTGAGGGCGGTGAGCGCGTCGCCGCGGTAGGCCGGGTAGTAGCGGAAGCTGTCCCCGTCGGCAACCGACGTGGTGAGCGGCTCACCCAGCGGTTCGGTCTGCGCCATCTGCAACCGCACGCGGCGCACGGGCAGATCCGCGGCCAGCTCGCGGACCAGGCCACCGAGCCGGGCGCCGGTGCACAGCAGGACCAGGTCGCCGTCGTGCCGGTCGCCGTGGTCGTCGAGCACGCCGAGCCGGGTCAGCGCGCGGACCTCGCGGCCGGGCAGCCAGGTGTAGCGGCCGCTGGTCGCGAGCGCGGCGCGCAGCGCGGGCTGTGCCGTGCGCGGTTCGACCGCCGCGTCCTGCGGGCACCACAACGCGCCCAGGAAGTCGCCGCGCAGCGCGGGGTTCAGCGCTCGCGTCTCCGTCGCGTCGAGCAGTTTGAACTCGCGGTCGGCCGGCGCCGCGGCGGCGACGGCGTACTCGGCCTCGGTCCGCAGCACGGTGAGGGAGCCGTTCGCACGGAACCCGAGCCCGGGTGTCCGCGCGCCGACCTCCTCCCACAGCCGGCGCGCCCGCAGCGCCGTCTCCAGCTCCATCCCCGGGGCGCGGCCGCTGACCCACACCAGCCCGAAGTTGCGCACGGACGCGCCCCGCGCCTCGCGTTCCCGTTCGATCTGGACCACGTCGTGGCCGCGCCGGACGGCCTGCCAGGCGTGCAGGGTGCCGAGCACCCCGCCACCCACGATGAGAATTCGCACGACGCAACCTTCGCCGCCGGTCGTGAACGGTCCGTGGCTTCGGAGCCAACGCGCGATGAAGATTGGACTGGATGAGTTATCGTTTCGTGATCTAGCTGTCCGGGCCCAGGCGGGTGACGAAGCTGAGCCGGTCACCGCGGAACAGCGACCGCACCCGCTCGAACGGCGTGCCGTCCGGTTCCCAGGACACGCGGTGCAGCAACAGCATCGGCAGGCCGGGCGGGGTGCCGACCAGCAGCGCCTCCCGCGGGGTGGCGAGCACGGTCTCCACGCGTTCCTCCGCGCCGGCGAAGACGACGCCGAGTTCGTCCCGCAGGCACGCGTACAGCGAGCCGGCCGGCTCGAAGACGTCCAGCAGGTCCGGGAAGCGGGCCGAGACCAGGAACGTGGACTCCAGGCCGACGCGTTCCCCGTCGGCGAGCAGCACCCGTTCCAGGTGGACGACCTCCGCGCCCGGCTCGATGTGCAGCTCGCGGGCCAGGTTCTCGTCCGCGGGCAGGTGTTCCAGCGTGATCAGCGCGCGGCCGGGGTCGACGCCCTGCTGTCGCAGGCCTTCGGTGTAGCTGACCAGGGCGAGGCGTTGCACCAGCTTGGGGCCCGCGACGAAGGTGCCGCTGCCCTGGCGGCGGCGCAACCTGCCGTCCAGCACCAGATCGGCGACGGCCTGCCGCACGCTGGCGCGCGAGACGTCGTACCGTTCGGACAGTTCGCGCTCGGTGGGGAGCGCGGCGCCTTCGCCCAGCTCGGCGATCAGCTCGAGCAGCCGGACCTTGAGCGCGTAGTACCGCGGGACGCGGCCGTGCTCCGGGATGCCCGCACGCACGGGCCGATCGGCGGACGCGGGCTCACCTGACACGGAACGCGAGCATACGGCAGCGTTGTGGCGGGCACCCGTGCCGCGTGCTGCGGCATACCGAGAGGTGCGGCCTGGCCACCCGCCACGACAAGCTTGCCTTCGACCGAGGCGCGCTGGTGATCAGTGCCGCACCAGTAGCCGGCTCATCAGCGGCAGGTGGTCCGACGCCGCCGGGTTCCCGTCGAGCACCCGCGTCACCAGCGGCGACACCGAGCGCGACGCGTAGACGTAGTCGATCCGCCGGTCCGGCGCCTCCGCCGGGTAGGTCGCCCCGCCGCCCTTGCCGGACACCGGCCAGGCGTCGGTGAAAGCCGCGTTCAGCGTGGCGATCTCCGGGGCCTCCGGGAGCGCGTTCAGATCACCCACGAGCACCGCCGGGGCGGTGTCGCCGATCAGGTCCGCGATCTGCCGCGTCTGCTCCAGGCGGTCGGTCTGCGCGCTGGCCGCCAGGTGCGTGTCGTACACGTGCACCGTCACCCCGCGCACGTCCACCACCGCGTGCAGCAGCCCGCGCTGCTCCTGGCCCGGCGAACGGAACAGGTACGTGTTCTCCCACGCGGTGATCGGGTAGCGGGACAGGATCGCGGTGCCGTACTGGATCCGCGGGCTGCCCGCGGCCGGCGGATCGCGGTCGATGTTCGCGCCGAAGACCACGTGGTAGCCGAGCATCCGGGCCAGCTCGCTCGCCTGGTCGGCCCAGTCGCTGCGCGCCGAGTAGTGCCGGTCCACCTCCTGCAGCCCGACCACGTCGGCGCCGCTGTCCCGGATCACCCCGGCCACGCGCGCGAGGTCGAGCACGTCGTCGGTGCCCTGCGCGTGGTGGATGTTGAAACTCAGCACGGACAGCACCCGCTGCCGCGGCTCGCTCGCGTTCGCGGGCAGCGCCGCCGCCAGGACTGCCGTCAGCATCAGCACGATCGTCACGATTCTGCGCACCCGGCGATCTTCGACCGGGCACATGAGGACGCGGTGAACGAGCGGCGAACGTTTCAGCGCTGGCCGGCGTCGGGTGCCGTAGGACTTCCCGAACCGAGCCACCCCGCCGTCCAGCCGGCCGACCTGGTCCTGGCTGTCGCGTTCCCGTCCGAAGTGGACCCGGCCGGGGTCGGTGGTGATCGGGACGACGCTGCGGCTCACCGAAACCCGCGGCTCGCGGAGGTGGCCGTGCCGCGCCCACTCCGCGCGGAAGATCGCGGTCTGCTCGGCCTGCAGCTCGTCGAACGGCACCCCGGTGTCCTCGGTGAGCAGCGTCGAACTCATCAGGTTCAGTCCCTGCCCGGCGGCCAGTTCGCGGGAGGTTCCTGCCGCGGCACGGAACTCCCGCGGCTGAGTACGACTCGCGCGCGTGAACGTGGAACTCGCGCGCGCGAGCGGGGGACTCGCGGCGCAGAGCGGGGGACTCGCGGCGCAGAGCGTGGGACTCGCGGCGCCGAACGTGGGACTCGCGGCGCCGAACGTGGGACTCGCGCCACCGAGCGGGGGACTCGCGCCACGGAGCGGGGGACTCGCGGCGCCGAGTGTGGGACTCGCGTCCCCACCCATCTCCGCCCGGTCCGGCCAGGGCTGATGCAGCCTCCGAAACCCCGGTGTTGACACCTCGCCAAGCGGGTGTCACTATTCCCGGCAGCCCCTTGGAATCGTTTCCACCACGGAGCGTAACGAACTGGAAACGTTTCCAAGGCAACGGACGACGACGGAGCGACAATGACGTCTACACGGGCCACGCTGCTGCAGGTGGCCGAACGAGCCGGGGTGTCCCTGGCCTCGACCTCCCGTGCCCTGCACGGCACCGGCGCGAGCCCGGCCATGATCGAGCGCGTCCGGGCCGCCGCGGAGGAGCTGGGCTACAGCCCGGACGCCATCGGCCGGTCGCTGCGGATGAAGAAGACCTTCCAGATCGCCTTCGCGGTCGCCGACATCGGCAACCCGGTCTACGTCGAGATGATGCGGGCCATCCACGAGGTCCTCGCCCCGCACGGGTACCGCGTCGTGGTCATGACCACCGGCGACACCTCCACCTCGACCACCGACCTGGTCCGCAGCCTGAACAGCGGCTTCGTCGACGGCATGGTCATCAGCCCGCTGCGCACCGACGACCGCCTGATCGAGGCGATCCAGCAGGCCGCCGTCCCGGTCGTGGTCATCGGCCGCGCCCTGGACGCCCACGGCATCAGCTCGGTCTCCACCGACTCCGCGGGCGGCATCGGCCAGGCGGTCCGCCACCTGCAGGACCTGGGCCGCCGCCGGATCGGCTTCCTCAACGGCCCCCTCGACACCACCCCCGGCCAAGCCCGCCAGCGCGGCTTCCAGGAAGCCATCCGGGCCGACAGCCCCACCGAGATCGCCGAGGACTTCACCGTCGCCGCCGGCCTCACCGCCGCGCGCCGCCTCCTCACGAACGCCCCGGAACGCCTCGACGCCATCGTCGCGGCCAACGACCTGCTCGCCATCGGCGCCATCCACGCCATCCGCGAACTCGGGCTGTCCGTTCCCGGCGACATCGCGGTGACCGGCATGGACGACACCGAGATCGGCCGCGTCTTCCACCCGACCCTGACCAGCGTCTCGCTCGGCAGCACCGAGCGCGGCCGCGCCGCCGCGCAGCTCATGCTCCGCCTCGCCGACGACGACGGCCAGGACGCGCAGCAGGTCACGGTCGGCCCGGAGCTGATCGTGCGTGGTTCCACCGTTCCCGCCGCCGGCGGGCTCACCGAGGGAGGCCGGCGATGACCCTGGCCGCGGACACCCGCGCCCCCGCACCAGCCCCGGCGCCCCGCAAGCGCGGCAAGGGCACGATGGCCCGCTCCCGCCGCCGCGAGGCGATCGCGCTGGTGATGCCGTCGCTGATCCCGATCCTCGTGCTCAGCGTCGCGCCCCTGGTGATGGGCCTGGCCCTGGCGTTCACCGACGCCCGCCTGGTGCGCGACCCGGACTACGACTTCACCGGCATCGACAACTTCACCAAGCTCGCCGGCAACGCGTTCTTCTGGGACAGCCTGCGCATCGGTCTCATTTGGACCGTCGGCGTCACCCTGCTGCAGCTGGCCGCGTCGATGGGCCTGGCGCTGCTGCTCAACTCCGGACTGAAACTGCAGGGCCTGACCCGCGTCCTCGCGCTCATCCCGTGGGCCATGCCGCCGGTCGTCGTCGCGATCATGTGGCAGATGATCTACTCGGCCAACGGCGGCCCGCTCAACGCCTTCCTCGGCAGCGTCGGCCTGCCCGCCGACACCAACTGGCTCGGCGACTTCTCCACCGCCCTGCCCGCGGTGATCGTCGTCGGCGTGTGGGTCGGCATGCCGCAGACCACCGTCACGCTGCTGGCCGGCCTGCAGCAGATCCCCCAGGACCTGCACGAGGCCGCGGCGGTGGACGGCGCGGGCGCGTGGCGGCGGTTCACCGCGGTCACCTGGCCCAGCCTGCGGCCGATCGTCACCTCGATCACGTCGCTGAACTTCATCTGGAACTTCAACTCGTTCTCGCTGGTCTACGTCCTCACCGAGGGCGGGCCGGGCGGAAAGACGATGGTGCCGGTGCTCTTCATCTACCTCGAGGCGTTCAAGAACCGCAACATCGGCTACGCGGCGGCGATGGGCCTGGTGCTCGTGATCATCGTCGTGCTGCTGCTGGCGATCTACCTGCGGTCGCAGTTCCGCGACGACCGCGCCGAGCGGGGGCGGTGACGAGATGCGCGTCCTGCTCCGTCCCGCCCAGTACCTGGCGCTGGCGGCCTACATCCTGTTCCTCGGCTTCCCGCTGCTGTGGCTGATCTCGGCGTCGGTGAAGTCCTCCGGCGAGCTCAACTCGCTCTCCGTGAGCCTGCTGCCGCAGCAGTGGCACTGGGACAACTACTCCGACGCCCTGGACCGCCAGGGCCTGGTGCACTCGGCGGGCAACAGCCTGGTCGTGGCGCTGGTGTCCACCGCGCTGGTGATCCTCATCGCGCTGCCGGCGTCCTACGTGCTGGCCCGGCTCAAGGGCAAGATCCGCGCCGCCGGCGTCGGCTGGATCCTGGTGTCCCAGGTGTTCCCGGTGGTGCTGGTGATCCTGCCGCTGTTCCTGATCCTGCGCACCATCGGGCTGGCCGACAGCCTGGCCGGGCTGACGCTCGTGCACACCACCTACACGCTGCCGTTCGCGTTGTGGATGCTGCAGGGCTACGTCGCCGCCATCCCGGTCGACCTGGAGGAGGCCGGCGCGATGGACGGCGCCGGCCGGTGGACCGTGCTGCGCCGGATCGTCTTCCCGCTGCTGATGCCCGGCATCGTCGCCACGGCGATGTTCAGCTTCGTCTCCTCCTGGAACGAGTTCTTCTTCGCGCTGGTGCTGTTGCAGTCGCCGGAGAACTACACCCTGCCGATCACGCTGAACATGTTCATCGGCGGTGAGGGCAAGGTGTCCCTCGGACCGCTCGCCGCGGGCGCCGTGCTCGCCGCGATCCCCAGCATCGTCTTCTTCACCATCCTGCGCCGGAGGCTCACCAGCGGGCTGATGGCGGGGGCGGTGAAGGGATGAACCCTGAGAAAACGAAAGGTCGGTCAATGAAGTCTCGACGTGTGGTGGTGGCCGCGCTCGCGGCAGCCGCGAGCCTGCTGTTCACCGCGTGCTCCAGTGGCGGTGACAGCGCCGGCGGCCCGGTGACGCTGAAGTTCCAGTCCCTGTCCGACCAGCCCGCGGCCATCGCGGCGACGAACAAGATCGTCGACGACTGGAACAAGGCGCACCCCGACGTCAAGGTCGAGGTCGTGCAGGCCGGCTGGGACGGGGTCTACGACAAGCTGATCACCCAGTTCAACGCGGGCAGCGCGCCGGACGTCATCCACTACGAGGCGGCCGGGGTCGTCCCGTTCGCCAGGGACGGCTACCTCGCCGACCTCACGCCCTACCTGTCGGAGCAGAAGAAGACCGACATCCCCAAGGGCGTGCTGGACTCGGTGACCGTGGACAACCAGGTGATCGCCTACCCGACCGAGCTGCAGTCCTACGTGGTCTTCGCCAACCGCGCCCTGCTGCAGAAGGCCGGGGTCACCATCCCCACCGGCGACACGATGACCTGGGACCAGTTGCGCGAAATCGCCAGGGCGACCACCCGCGACGGCGCCTTCGGTCTCGGCTGGGGCCTGTCCAGCCCGACCGCCGCGATGGTCGCGCTCGCGCCCGGGTTCGGCGGCAAGTACTTCGACGGCACCGGCACCGACGCGAAGATCAGCGTCGGCCAGGGTGAGATGGCGCTGCCGCAGCTGGTGGACGCCATGGCCCACCAGGACAACTCGATCCTGCCGGTCACGCTGACCCAGTCCGGTTCCAAGGCGCTGGCGCCGTTCTACGCCGGGCAGACCGCGATGACGATCCAGGGTTCGTTCCAGGCCGCCAACATCGCCAAGGACGCGCCCGCCGGATTCGACTGGATCGTGCTGCCGCCGCTGGCCGGCCCCGCCGGTCCCGCGCAGGCCGCCAACCCGCAGACGCTGTCGGTGAACAAGGACTCCGCGCACGTCAAGGAGGCCGCCGAGTTCATCGAGTTCTTCACCAGCACCGAGAACCTGGCCGCGCTCAACGAGGCCGACGCGCTGATCCCGGCGACCACCTCGGCCCGCGAGGCGCTGACCACCAAGCTCGGCGCGCAGAACGGCTGGAAGGAGATCCTGTCCTCGGGCCAGTACCTCACCTCCGCGCCGTACCTGTTCGTCGACAAGTACGCGCAGTGGAAGGACACCGTCGCGACCCCGGCCTACCAGAAGTTCCTGGCCAAGCAGATCGACGCGGCCGGCCTGTCGAAGGAACTCACCGACGGCTGGAACAGCATCAACCGGTGACCGACCGGTCCTCGACCATCGAGAAGGGAAACGTGAAGCCGGTGACCTGGCTGGAAGACCGAGCGGTGGCGGTGCTCACCGGCGCGGCCGTGGGGGACGCGCTGGGTGGCGCCACCGAGGGGTGGACCCCGGAACAGATCGAGGAACGCCACGGCGGCCGGGTGACCGGCATCGTCGGTCCGTGGTTCCCGAACTGGCGGGACGCGCGCCCGATCGCGCCGTACCACAAGGGGGACGGGCACGTCACCGACGACACCCTGATGACCCGCGCGCTCGTCGAGGTGTACGCGAAGCGCCGCGCGCACCTCGACGCGTACGCGATGGCCGAGGACCTGGTGCCGCTGATGATCGGCGAGCCGCGGTGGGTTCCCGAGCTGGAGTCCACCGCGCTGCTGCTGCAGCGGGTGTTCCTGGCGGAGAAGTGGATCGTCGCCCGGCTCCACTACGGGCACGTCGACCCGCGGGAGGCCGGGGTCGGCAACGTGGTCAACTGCGGCGCGGCGATGTACGTGGCGCCGGTCGGGCTCGCCAACGCCGGGGACCCGCGCGGTGCCTACGCGGAGGCGATCGACCTGACCGGCGCCCACCAGTCCAGCTACGGCCGGGAGGCGGCGGGCGTGTTCGCGGCGATGGTCGCGGCGTCGGTCGCCCCCGGCGCCACGCTGGACGACGTCGTCGCGGCCGCGCTCGACGTGGCGCACGACGGCACCGCCGCCGCGCTGCGGGCGGTGGTGGACGCCTTCGACGGCTGGACTTCCGCGCCGTCGGACGACGAGGAGGAGCGGGAGCTGGCCCGGCTGATCCGGGACACGGTCGCGCCGTACGACTCGGTGGGGCCGGAGTACCGGCAGATGTCGATGGACGCGCGGCGCCCGTCGCGCACCAAGTCGATCGAAGAGCTGCCGGCCGCGCTCGGGTTCGTGCTCGGCCACCGCGGCGACTACCGCGGCGCGGTGCTGGGCGCGGTGAACTACGGCCGGGACGCCGACTCGATCGCCGTGATGGCCGGCGCGGTGTGCGCCGGTCTCGGCGGCACCGCGGCGGTGCCGGCGGAGTGGATCGACGCGATCGGCGAGGCGAGCCGCATGGACCTGCGGGAGACCGGCCGGCTGATGGCCTCGGCCGCGGCGGACATCCTGAAGGCCGACCGGGAACGCGCCCTGGCCCGGCTGTGGGCCCTGGACGAGCTCGACCAGGCGGGAGCCGGGTCGTGAGGCTGACCTGGGCCCAGCCCGAGGACCTGCTCGCGCACGAGCTGGTGCAGTCCGCTGTGGAGGGACGTGACGTCACCGCGATCCGCGACCGCTGGGTCGCGGCCGGTGGCGACCCGGTGCCCGCCGCCAGCGGAGCGGGGCCGAACCCGGCGCCGCCGGAACTGCGGGCCCTGGCGCGGAACCTGCTCGACGAGCTGGCCGCGCTGCCCACGCCACCGGCGCCGCACGAACCGGACGACTGGGACGCGATCGTCGCGGTGCTGCCGCCCGCGCCGGAGCTGCCCGGCGGCAGCGGGCGCGTGCTGGACGCGTGGACCGGCCGCGCCGCTGGCTGCCTGCTCGGCAAGCCGGTCGAGAAGATCCCCCGCGAGGGCATCGAGGAGATCCTGCGCGCCACCGGCCGCTGGCCGCTCGACCGGTGGTTCACCGCGGTGGGCCTGCCGGACGAGGTCGCGCGGCGGTGGCCGTGGAACCGCCGCTCCGCCCCGACCTCGCTGGAGGAGAACATCGACGGGATGCCGGAGGACGACGACCTCAACTACCCGATGCTCGCGCTCACGCTCCTGGAGCAGCGCGGCCGCGGGTTCACCACCGACGACGTCGCCCAGCTGTGGCTGGACAACCTGCCCGCCGGGCGGGTGTTCACGGCCGAGCGGGCCGCCTACCGCAACATCCTCGACGCCCGCCCGGTGCCCGAGATCGCCACGCACCACAACCCGTTCCGCGAGTGGATCGGCGCGCTCATCCGGACCGACGTGTTCGGCTGGGTCTCGCCCGGCGACGTGCGGGCCGCGGCCCGGCTGGCCTGGACCGACGCGCGCCTGAGCCACACCCGCAACGGCGTCTACGGCGCGATGTGGGCCGCCGCGCTCGCGTCGGCGTCGATGGTGTGCGACACCGTCGACGAGGTCCTCGACGCCGCGGAAACCGTGGTTCCGCCGGACAGCCGGCTGGCGCGGGCCGTCCGGTTCGGACGGTCGCTGGCCGGTCTGGGCACCAGCGCGGGACTGGACCGCCTGCACGCCGAATACGGTCACCTGCACTGGGTCCACGTCCTCAACAACGCCGCCGTGATCGCCTTCGCCCTCGCCGGGGGTGGCGGCGAGTTCGGGCCGAGCGTGTCCACCGCCGTCACCGCGGGCTGGGACACCGACTCCGCGGCCGCCACCGTCGGCGGGGTCGTCGGCGCCCTGCACGGCGTGCCCGAGCAGTGGGCGAAACCGCTGGACAACCGCATCGCGACGTCCCTGCCCGGCGGGGAGCGGCGCATCACCGACCTGGCGGCCAGCACGGCCGCCCTGACCGTGGAACGAGGTGCCGCATGACCGGGCAGGTCGTGGTCGTCGGCTCGGCCAACGTCGACCTCGTCGTCGACGTGCCACGCCATCCCGGCGGCGGGGAGACCATCCTCGGCGGCGACCTGCGCCGCACTCCCGGCGGCAAGGGCGCCAACCAGGCCGTCGCCGCCGCGCGCGCCGGGGGAGCGGAGACCACGTTCGCCGGCGCGCTGGGCACCGACGAGTCCGCGGAGCTGCTGCTGACCTCGTTGGAGCGGGCCGGGGTCCGGACCGATCTGGTGTCGCGTGTGGACGCTCCCACCGGCACCGCGCTGATCACCGTTTCGCCTGATGGCGAGAACGCGATCGTCGTCGCGCCGGGTGCCAACGCGCGCCTGGAGCTGACCGCCGCCCAGGTCGAGCGGATCGCGCACGCCGACGTCGTGCTGGCCCAGCTGGAGATCCCGCTCGGCACCGTCCGCGCGGCCGCCGCCGCGCGACGCCCCGGCGCCGTGATGGCCCTCAACGCCGCGCCGTCCCGGGACCTGCCCGCGGACCTCTGGGACGCGCTGGACCTGCTCGTCGTCAACGAGCACGAGGCCGCCGACCTCGCGCACACCGACGGCACCCCGGAGGACCTCGCCAAGGTGCTCCTGGAGCGCGTGCTCGCCGTCGTCATCACCCTCGGCGCCGACGGTTCCCTGGTCGCCGAACGCGACCGGCCCACCGTGCGGGTGCCGGGGATTCGCGTGGAGGCCGTCGACACGACCGGCGCCGGGGACACCTTCTGCGGTGTGCTCGCCGCCGGGCTGGCCCGCGGCCTGGCCCTGCCCGAGGCGGCCCGGCTCGCCGGTGTCGCGGCCGCGCTCGCGGTCACCCGGCCCGGCGCGCAGGACGCCGTCCCCACCGCCGCGGAGGTCGAGGAGAGCTCGCGATGACCTACACCTTCGACCCGCTCGTGCCGCGCCCGATCGACCGGCCCACCGACGTCCCGCTCGGCCCGCTCACCGAGGAGCAGCTGATCGCGCTGGACGAGGCGAAGATCTTCGCCGGCCCGCCGGACCCGGCCGACCGCCCAGCGTGGCGGGAACGGCTGCGCGAGTGGCGCGAGGACGCCCGCCGCCGACACGGCTACACCGGCGCCGCCTACGAGCGGCCGGGCGCGGCGTGGGCGGCGCGGTGCCGCACCGTCGCGCAGGTGTGGCTGTGGGACGAGCTGCTGTACGACTTCGAGCAGGGCCGGTTCACGCCCGAGCGGTTCCTCGCCGACGCGCGGGAGCGGTTCGCCGGGCTGGACGCGGTCGTGCTGTGGCACGCCTACCCGGTGATCGGCCTGGACGACCGCAACCAGTGGGACTTCTACCGCGACGTGCCCGGGCTGACCGATCTCGTGCGGCAGTTCCACGACGCCGGCCTGCACGTGTTCGTCGACTACAACCCGTGGGACGTCGGCACCCGCCGCGGCGGCGAGGACCTCACCGAGCTGGCCTCTCTGGTCGCCGACCTCGGCGCGGACGGTGTCTTCCTGGACACCCTGAAGAAGGCCGAACCGGAGTTCGTCGAGGCCCTGGAGCGGGCCAGGCCGGGGATCGTGCTGGAGGGCGAGTCGAAGCTGCCGGTCGAGCGCATCGAGGACCACGCGTCGTCGTGGGCGCAGTTCTTCGCCGACTCGCCGGTGCCCGGTGTGCTGCGCGCGCACTGGTACGAGCGGCGGCACATGCAGCACCACGTCCGCCGCTGGCACCGCGACCACACCGAGGAGCTGCAGTCGGCGTGGCTCAACGGCGTCGGCGTGATGGTGTGGGAGGTCGTCTTCGGCGTGTGGGTCGGCTGGTCGCGCCGGGACGCGGCGACCGTGCGGCGCATGGTCACCGTCCAGCGCGCGGCCGAGGAGCTGCTGCTGCACGGGGAGTGGACGCCGCTGGCGGAACTGGCGCCCGGCGCCGAGGAAGCCGGGGTGTACGGCTCCCGCTGGGACCTCGGTGACCAGACACTGTGGACGGTCGTCAACCGGAGCGACCAGGACTACACCGGACCGGTCGCTCCCGGAATTCCGTTGCTGGGTCCGGGTGTGCCGGCGCGGGGGATCGCGGCGTTCCTGCGTTCGGGGACGGAACCGGCGTGGGTGAAGGACCTGCCGGACGTGCCGCACGACCCCGACGCCCGGTTCCCGCACCGCCTCGCCGTGCGCAAACAGCCGGCTCGCAGCAGCGGCACGCCCGCCCCGGACGCGGTGGTCGTGCCGGCCGGGCCGTACGTGCTGACCGTCCGCTACCGCGCTCGCGAAACCGGGATGTATCAGGGCGCGCCGTACGTCGGCGAGTGGAAGCCGCTGCCGCCCCGGCTGCACGACGCGCGGACCCTGCAACGGGACGGCGTGCTCGCCAACCCGGTGGCCGTCGCCGCGACCGAGGTGACCAACGCCGAGTTCACCGAGTTCCTGGAGCGGACCGGCTACCGGCCCGCGCAGCCGCACCGGTTCCTGGCCTGGAACACCGACCCGGACGCGCCGGTGACCCATGTGGATCTCGACGACGCCCGCGCGTACTGCGCGTGGCGCGGCGGGCGGCTGCCCACCGAGGACGAATGGCAGCTCGCGGGCGAGACCGGCCGGCTGCGCCGCGGCGAACCGGCCGTGTGGAACTGGACCGAGAGCGAGCACTCCGACGGCCGCACCCGGTTCGTGATGCTCAAGGGCGGCTGCGACTACCACGCGGAAGGCTCCGACTGGTACGTCGAAGGCGGCCGCCGCGACCCGGACTACAGCGTGAAGCTGCTCCTGCCCGGGCTCGGCCTGGCGCGCAGCGCGTCGGTCGGGTTCCGGTGCGCGTGGGACCTGCCGGAGGTGACCGCGTGACCGTCTCCCGCGACCCCGCCGCCGGGGCACTCGCTGGGTTGCGCGTCGTCGACGCCGCCACCCTCTTCGCCGGGCCGATGGCCGCCATGCACCTGGGCGACATGGGCGCCGAGGTGATCAAGGTCGAGCACCCGGGGCGACCGGATCCGGCACGCAACCACGGCGTCGCCAAGGACGGCGTCAACCTGTGGTGGAAGACGCTCGGCCGCAACAAGCGCACGATCACCGCCGACCTCGGCAAACCCGGCGGCCGCGAGGTGTTCCTGAAGCTGGCCGAGCGGTCGGACGTGATCATCGAGAACTTCCGGCCCGGCACGCTGGAGCGCTGGGACCTGGGCTACGACGAGCTGTCGGCGCGCAACCCGCGGCTGGTGCTCGCCCGCGTCACCGGGTTCGGGCAGATCGGGCCGTACCGGCGGCGGCCCGGGTTCGGCACGCTCGCCGAGGCGATGAGCGGGTTCGCGGCCGCCACCGGGGAACCGGACGGGCCGCCGACGCTGCCGCCGTTCGGGCTCGCCGACGGCATCGCCTCGCTCGCCACCGCCTACGCGATCATGGTGGCGCTCTCGGCGCGGGAACGGACCGGGCGCGGGCAGGTGGTCGACACCGCGATCGTCGAGCCGATCCTGGCGATGCTCGGGCCGCAGATCACGCGGTGGGACCAGCTGCGTTCGGTGCAGCCGCGCACCGGCAACCGGTCGGTGAACAACGCGCCGCGCAACACCTACCGCACCGGCGACGGGCAGTGGGTCGCGGTGTCCACGTCGGCGCAGTCGATCGCCGAGCGCGTGATGCGGCTGGTGGGACGGCCGGACCTGATCGACGAGCCGTGGTTCGCCAGCGGCGCCGAGCGCGCGAAGCACGCCGACGAGCTGGACGAGGCGGTGGGCGCGTGGATCGGGCGGCACACGCGCGACGAGGTGATCGCCGAGTTCGAGGCGGCGCAGGCCGCGGTGGCGCCGATCTACGACGCCGCGGACATCGTCGAGGACCCGCAGTTCCGCGCGCTGGGCACCATCCACGAGATCGAGGATCCGGAGCTGGGGCCGACGCTGATGCAGGGGCCGATCTTCCGGCTGTCCGGCCACGACGGGGTCGTCGCGCACACCGGGCGGGCGCACGGCGCCGACACCGACGAGGTGCTGGGGGAGCTGGGTTTCCCGGCGGACGAGGTGGCGCGGATGCGTGCGGAGGGGGCGGTATGAGCGCGCCGGCGTTGACCCTGCTGTACGTGCCCGCCGACCGGCCGGACCGGGTGGCGAAGGCGCTGGATTCGGCCGCGGACGTCGTGCTCGTCGACCTGGAGGACGCCGTCGCGCCGTCGCGCAAGGACGAGGCGCGGGCCCACGCCGTGCGGTTGCTGTCGGAGCCGCTCGGGCGGCGGGTGCAGGTGCGGATCAACCACGCGAGCACCCCCTGGCACGCGGCGGACCTGGCGGCACTGGCGGGCCTGCCGGCCGAGGTGGGCGCGCGGATCCCGAAGGTCGAGTCACCGGAGGAGATCCGCGCGCTGGCCGGCGCGTTGCCCGGTCGCGAGCTGCACCCGCTCATCGAATCCGCGCTCGGCGTCGAGCGGGCGCTGGAGATCGCGACGGCGTCGCCGCAGGTCGCCTCGATCGGCCTCGGCGAGGCTGATCTGCGGTCCGACCTGGGCGTGACCGACGAGGCGGGGCTGGCCTGGGCGCGCAGCCGGGTCGTGGTCGCCGCACGGGCGGCGCGCCTGGTCCCACCGGTCATGTCGGCGTACACCAACGTGCGCGACCTCGACGGGCTGGCGGCGTCCTGCCGGGCCGGGCGGGCGCTGGGATTCCGCGGCCGGACGGCCATCCACCCGGCCCAGCTGGACACGATCCGGGCCGCGTTCCTGCCCAGCGCCCAGGAAGTCTCCCGGGCCCGCGAGGTGCTGTCCCGTTTGGACGACGCCACCGCGGCCGGCGTGGGAGCGATCGCCCTGACCGACGGCACGTTCCTGGACGTCGCGATGCTGGAACAGGCCCGCACTGTGCTCGCGCTGGCGGGGGAACGGCCGGACGTCACGGCCTGATCCCCGGGTTTTCCGGGCACGGAGGAGCATCGAGGTCACCTCGACCGGGGCGTATCAGCAACGCATCCAGACGCACCTCCGTGCCTGACGCCATTGGCTCGAGCAGCTGGGACGGCTGTGACCGACCCGGCCACGGCTGCGCTGCCCGGCTGGGCACTGGAGCCGTGGCTGGGGGTGGTCTGCGTGCGCGGCGGTGGCCGCTGGGCTGTTCGCGCCGCGGCCGGGCGGCTGGGCTGGACGCTGGGGCTGGGCCGTCCGCGCGGATGAGCCCGCCCGGCCGTGGCCGGGCGGGCTGAGAAGCCTGCCGCCGAAACCGGCAGCGGCGTCTCGATCGCACCTGCTTCAACGGCCGATCACCTCCGCTCAGCTCTGCCCGGCCCCGCCGCCCTGCGTCGCCGCTTCACGACGGCGCAGGGCGGTTTCGTGGCGTGGCCGTGCCGTCCGCGGCGGTCCCGGGCCGCTTCGTGGCGCGGCCGTGCTCTCCCGCGGCGGTGCTGCGCCGCCCGACGGTGGTGCCGGGCCGCTTGGCTGGGCGGTGGTGGCTTCTCGCTCATACCCGGCCAGCCACCCGCCGCCGGGACACTCGCCGCCAGCAGCCCTGCCGGACTCCCCTCAGGCGCGGCGGCCCAGGAACGCCAGCATCCGCGTCTGCTCGTCCGCGTCCGGCGGTGCCGTCACCTCCGGGCCGAAGAACCCCGGCCGCCGCACCACGTGCTGCCGCGCCCAGTCCGCCGCCAGCGCCACCAGGTCCGCGTCGAGCCGGACGTCCAGCTTCAGCGCGTGCCCGATGTCCCACGTGTGCACCACCGTGTCGGTGATCATCAACGGCACCACCGCGGCCAGCGGCACCTCGCCGATCCCGGTGATCCGCGTGGTCCGCGCCAGCGCCTCCCCGGTCAGCGCGGGCACCGACGCCGCCCGCGCCTCGCGCCACCTCGCCACCGGGTCGTCGCCGGCCAGCGTGCCCGGCGCCGGCGCGCCCGGCGCGCCCGTCCGCTCCGGGTCCGGCTCGCCGGTCGCCCACGCCCGCATCTGCCGCTGACCCCAGATCACGTGCCCGGCGACGTCCCGCACCGTCCACTCCGCACACATCGACGGCGCGTCCCACCGCTCGTCCGGCACCGCCGCCAGCACCGCGTCCAGCCCGTCCTGCGCCCGCCGGTACCGTTCCATCAGCTCCATCGCCGACTCCTTTCCTCGATACCCCGAGGACGAACGGCGGCGGCCGGACTCGACACCCCACGGGCGCGAATTCTGGACCCTCCCGTCGCTGGAGGCCTTAGGTTGGCGGTCATGACGCCCTGCGCCGAGTGCGGAGCACCCGGGAAACCGTGTGCGGAGCTGTTCCACACCGTGCTGGCACTGGACCACTCCCGGCGCCCACCGTGGGGACCGCTGCACGGCGTCACCGTCGCCTGCTTCCTGCTCCAGCACCCCAGCCGGCTGCCGGAGCGGGACCGGGCCCGCGTCTGGCAGGTCCTGCGCACCTACCTCGACGAAGGCGCCACCGGCCTCGCGACGCTCACCGCCCGGGCGCGCCGCGCCAACTCGCACCGGAACCGGCGCGCCGCAGCTCCCGGTGCGCCGCCTCCGCCGCCCGGACCGGCGCCCACGTCGTTCAGCGTCACCATCGCCGATGTCGCCCAGGACGGCACGTTCCCCGCCGCCGGCTTCCCGGAACGCGTCCGCGCCTGGGCGCTGGCCACCGTCACCGCCTGGGGCAACGGCTGACACGCGACTACCGCAGCGCGTCCACCACCCGGGAAGCCGCCTCGGCGAGCAGCTTGTTGTCGTGCTCGGCATCCGGGGTGCCGCGGCTCGACATCAGCGCCAGCACGATCGGCGCGCCCGTCGGCGGCCAGATCACCCCGATGTCGTTGCGCGTGCCGTAGTCACCGGTGCCCGTCTTGTCCGCCACCGGCCACTCCGACGGCACCCCGGCGCGGATCAGCTCCGCCCCGGTCCGGTTCCGGCGCATGATCCCCACCAGCAGGTCGCGCTTGTCGGCGGGCAACGCGTCTCCCAGGAGGAACGCCCGCAGGCTGCCGGCCATCGCGCGCGGGGTGCTCGTGTCCCGGATGTCGCCGGGGATGGCCGAGTTCAGCTCGACCTCGAGCCGGTCCGGATGGGTCGTCGTGTCGCCGATCTCGCGCAGCACCGCCGCCAGGCCCGCCGGGCCGCCGAGCTCGGCGAACAGCAGGTTCGCCGCCGTGTTGTCGCTCTGCAGCAGCGCCGCCTCGGCGGCCTCGCACACCGTCACGCTCCGCCGGTCCTTCGTGATCGGCGAGTTCGGCTGGATGTCCGCATCGGTGTAGGTCACCACCTTGTCCAGATCGACGTTGCGCCGCAGCACCGCGCCCGCCAGCAGCGACTTGATCGCCGACGCGTAGTTGAACCGCTCGTCGGCCCGGTGCGCGATCTCCCGCCCGGTCCCGGTGTCGATCGCGTACACCCCGAGGCGCGAGTCGAACCGCGACTCCAGATCGGCGAAGGACACCTGCGGCACCTGCGCCGCGGGCGAAGCGGGGGGTGGCGGCGGTGGCGCGGCAGCACACGCACCCACCAGGCCGAACACGAGCAGAACCACCACGGCACGAAGAGTTCGAACAACCATGGCCCCAGCCTTCCGCGTCCACTCGATACCGTCGAAGACCAAAACGAAGGTTTCCATGCGGATCCGGCATAAGATGCCCGGTGTGGATCTCGTCGGTGCCTGCCGGGCGTTCGTCAGCGTCAGCGAGCGGGGCAGCTTCACCCTCGGCGCGGCCGCCGCCGGCATCCCCCAGCCGGTCGCCAGCCGGCGCATCGCCGCGCTCGAACAGCACCTCGGCGACCGCCTCTTCGACCGCTCCACCCGGCGTGCCGTGCTGACCCCGTTCGGCCGCGACGTGCTCCCCGCCGCCGCGCGGCTGGTCCGCCTCGCCGACGCCTTCGAACACGACGCCCGCCGCGCACGCCGCCGCCCGTTGCGGCTCGCCGTCCCGGACTGGTGCTCCGCCCGCGACCTCGCGCACCTGGACGCCGAGGCCCGTGACCACGACCTCGTCCTCGACTTCCGTCCCGCCCCGCCCGCCGAACGCGCCGGTCTCGTCCGCACCCAGCAGGTCCGCGCCGCCCTCACCGCGGTCCCGGCCGACGAGGCCTGCTGGCAGGTGCCCCTCGGCGTGGCCGCCGCCGTGCCACCCGCCGCGCACACCGTCTACCTGGAAACGCTGCGCGTCGGCCGCGGCGAGGACGGCCCGGCGCGGCGCGTGTGGCTGCAGCCCGAGGACGACGTGCCGCACATCCGGGACCGGCTGCTCCACCTGCGCGACGCGCTCGGCCTGCGGCCCTCGCAGGTCGTCACCGCGGAGTCCCTGGTCACCGCGGTCGCCGACGTCCTCGGTTCCGCCGACCTGCTGCTCTGCTCGGCCGCGCAGGCCGCGGACCTGGACCTGCACTGGCGGCCGCTCGGCGAGCTGCGGCTGGTCCGCGGCTACGCCCTGGCCGTGACGTACAGTGACGACACCGAGCGCCTGCGGCCGCTGTCGCGGTCGATCGGCCGATGCCTGGGGGAGACGTGAGCACCGAAGCGCTGCTGCGCGAGCTGCGGGACCTGCTCGACGACGCGGGGCTGCGCGGCTCGTTCCTGGTGCGGGACCTGCGCGGCGGCGAGGAGATCGCGATCGAGCCGGACGCGCAGTGGCCGTCCGCGTCGCTGGTCAAGATCCCGCTCGCGGTCGCCACGCTGGAACGGATCCGGCTCGGCGAACTCGACGGCGCCGCCACGCTGGACATCGAGCCCGGCCGCATCACCACGCCCGGGCCGACCGGGCTGAGCCGGTTCCGCCACCCGGCGCGCATCGCCGTGGACGACCTCCTCTACCTCAGCACGGCGATCAGCGACGGCGTCGCGGCCGACGCCCTGTTCGGTCTCACCCCGCCGCCGGAGGTGGCGCGGATCCTCAAGGGGTTCGGCATCGAGGGCATCACCGTCCGGCACCCGATGCAGGAGCTGGCCGACACGCCCGCGGAGCGCTTCGACCGCGGCGAGGTGCACCTGGCCTACGCGCTGGCCGTCGACGCGGGCACCGCCGGGCGCGGGCACCGCATCCCGCAGCTGGACGTGACGCGGGCGAGTTCCGGTTCGGCCCGGGCGTTCGCGGACCTGCTGCAGGCGCTGTGGACGCCGTCGGCGATTCCGGCCGGAGTCGCCGCGCGGGTGCGGGAACTGATGCGGCACAACGTGGTCCGGCACCGGCTGGCGCCGGACTTCGTCTCCGACGCGACGGTCTGGTCGTCCAAGACCGGCACGCTGCTGACGCTGCGGCACGAGATCGGGGTGGTCGAACACGCCGACGGGCAGGCGTTCGCGGTGGTGGCACTGACCGAATCCCGCGTGGCGGCCGCGCAGCAGCCCGGCGCGGAGGCGGTGATGGCGCGGGTGGCGCGCCGGCTGCGGGACCAGCTGCGCCTCGGCCACTGACCAGCCACTACGCCAGGTGGATGCGACACGAGTGGCTGAGTGGCTCAGCCACTTGGCCAGTGGTGCCCGAGGTGGCATTGGTCGAGTGGCTTGACCACTGGGCCTGTCGAGTGAAGGAGGAATGGTCCAGTGGTTCAGCCACTTAGCCACTCGGCCACGCATCCAGTCGGCCCTCGGCTTCTGCGAAAGCGGCCGGGTGGTCCAGTGGCTCAGCCACTGGACCACCCGGGTAGCTGGACAGGCGCCCGGTTGCCCCGTCGGGCGGCGAGGCCGGGCGGGCGCTAGCCCAACGCCACGCGTAGCGCCCGTCCCATCGCGGCGGAGTCGTGGTTGGGCTCCACGCCGTCGACGATCAGTACCGTGCCCGGGAGGTGGTCGGCGCGCAACGGCACGATCTCCTGGTACGCGGGCGAGTCGTACCAGGCTCGGGCGTCCTCGACGGTCGGGAAGCCGAGCATCACCAGGTGGCCCGGCCACTCACCCTCGCGGACCTCGACCGGCGCGCCGTGCACCAGGAACCGCCCGCCGAACGGGTCCAGCGTCGCCTGGATGCGCTCCAGGTACTCGGCCACGTCGGGGTGCGGCTCGGCGGGCAGCAGGTGGGCCAGTGCGTAGGCGGTCATCGGATCCGTCCTTTCCGGAAGTGATGACCCCATCCTGCGGCAGCCCGCGCCGGGCGTCGATTACCTCGCAGGTAACGTCAGGACGTCGCGGCGCCTGCTGCGAGCCGCACGTCACGACGTGGCCGGCGCCTGCTGTGGGCCGGACGTCAGGACCTCGCCGGCGCCTGCTGCGCGCCGAACGTCACGATGCCCAGCGCCTCCGCGCCGGACGTCAGGACGTCGCCAGCGCTGCTGGGGAGCCGGACGTCACGACGTGGCCCGCGCCTGCTGCGGGCCGGACGTCGGGACGTCGCCGGCGCCTGCTGCGAGCCGCACGTCAGGACGTCGCCAGTGCCTGTTGCGCGCCCGGGTGCAGCGGCACCGGCTCGGTGCGCGTGGCGTTCTCCCGCGTGATCTCCTTCGCCGACGGGTGCACGCTCTCCAGGTCCGCCCGCTTGTCGAACATCAGCTTCGTGATCGCGCACGCGTCGCTCGCCGGGAAGTCCTCCCGCACCAGCAGCAGGTTCGGCACCACGATCGTCGGGACGTCCGCGGGCTGCCCGTACGTCGCCGCGGGGATCGTGCCCGTGTCGTACACCGTGTTGATCTGCTTGAGCGCCGCCAGCTGCGGGGTGATGTCGATGAACTTCACCTGCCCCTTCATCGTCGTGGTGATGTCGGTGATCTGCGCCGTCGGCAGCCCGCCGGACCACACCAGCCCGTCGATCGTGCCGGACTTGATCCCGTCCGCGGTCTTGGCCAGGTCCAGCCGCTGCGCCTGCACGTCGGTGTCCGGGTTCAGCCCGGCCGACTGCAGCAGCCGGTTCGCGATCACCTCGGTGCCCGACTTCGGCGAACCCGTCGAGATCCGCTTGCCGCGCATGTCGGCGATGCTGTTGATGCCCGAGTCGGTGCGCACCAGCACCTGCGTCGAGTTCGGGTAGAGCCGCGTCAGCGCCTGCACCTTCTGCGGCTTGCCCTCGAAGCTGCCCTTGCCCTGCACCGCGTCGGCCGCGGTGTCGGCCAGCGAGAACGCGATGTCGTAGGTGCCGTCGACCAGCTGCTGGATGTTCTGCACCGACGCGCCGGTCTCCGCCGCGGTCGCCTTCAGCCCGGTGTTGTTGCTGATCAGCTGCGCCAGCCCGCCGCCGAGCACGTAGTACACGCCGCCGCTGTTGCCGGTGGCGATGGTGAGCCTGCCGCTGCCGGCCTCACACGCCTGGCTCCCGCCCGCCGCCGGCTGGTTCGGTTGCTTCCCGCCGCAGCCCGTCGCGACCAGGGCCATCGCCACCAGCGCCGTCAGCAGTCGTTTCATGCCGCCTCCTTCGGATCACGAGATGCGCGGCCGTCGCGGCCACGCCGAAGGCCAGGCCCGCCACGATCGGCCCCGGCTCCAGGTAGAGCAGGCACACCGCGGCGGGCACGAAGAGCGCGCGCACCGCCGGGTGGACCGGGCCGAACAGCCACCCGCCGGTCACCACCCCCAGCGCGGCGACGGCGAGCGCGGACACCGCCAGCACCCACACCACCGTCACGCCATCCGACTGGAGCAGCAGCGCCGCCCCGTTGTCGGTGAGCACGAACGCGATCGGCACCAGGAACGCCGGCAGCGTGTACTTCCAGCACTGCCACATGGTCGCCATGACCCGGCCGCCGGTGATCGCCGCCGCCGCGACCGCCGCCAGCGCCGTCGGCGGGGTGACCTCCGACAGCACCGCGTAGTAGAAGATGAACATCGCGCGCTCGGCCGGGGCCACGCCCAGCGTCTCCAGCGCGGGCGCGATCACCACCCACGCGATGATGAACGACGCCGTCACCGGAACCGCCAGCCCGAGCACGCCGACCGCGACCGCGGACAGCAGCACCGTCAGCGCCAGCACGACCGTGGCGTTGTCGGTGACCGCCCGCGCCACGTCGACCAGCGCGTCGGCGAGTTCCAGGCCCAGCCCCGTCTTGGTGATCGTCGACGTGATCACCCCGGCCGCCGCGCACACCGCGATGACCGGCAGCGCGCCCCGCACACCGCGGGACAGCGCGCCCACCATGTCCACCGCCCAGCCGCGCAGGTCCCGCCGCCGCGCGATCAGGGCGAACAGCGCCGCCACCCCGGTCGCGTACACCACGGCCGCGAACGGCGGGATGTCCAGCGCCAGGAACACCACGATGATCGCCAGCGACAGGAAGTGGTAGCCGCCGCGCAGCAGCAGCCGCCACGGGTCGCCGCGCTCGACGTCCACCGGCTTGGCGTGGAAGCGGCGGGCGTCGGCCTCCATCGCGAACACGATGCCCAGGTAGTACAGCAGCGTCGGCACCGCCGCCCAGATCAGCACCGTCAGGTAGGAGGTCTGCAGGTACTCGGCGATGATGAACGCCGCGGCGCCCAGCGTCGGCGGCGACAGGATCGCCCCGATGCCGGACGCGGCGAGCAGGCCGCCGGCGTTCTCGCGCGGGTAGCCGGCGCGCTGGAGGATCGGCCAGGTGATCGAGCCCAGGCTGACCGCGGTCGCGGTGCCCGAGCCGGACACCGTGCCCAGCAGGAACCCGGACAGCACCGTCGTCCGGCCCGGCGCCGTGCGGGAGCGGCGGAACGCGGCGAAGGAGATGTCGACGAAGAACCGCCCCGCGCCGGAGGCCTCCAGCACCGCGCCGTAGATGGTGAACAGCACGATGTAGCTGGCGGCCACGTCCAGCGGGGTGCCGAAGAAACCGCTCGCGTCGTTGTAGAGGGCGTTGATGATCTGGCTGAAGTCCACGCCGGCGTGCGCGATGCCCCAGTTCGGCGGCAGGTAGCCGCCGTAGTAGGCGTAGGCGAGGAAGAGCAGGCAGACCAGCGGCAGCACCCAGCCGGTGGTGCGGCGGGTCGCCTCGAGGACGAGCAGGAGCAGCAGCGCGCCCGCCACGATGTCGAGCGTGGACAGCTGCCCCTGGCGGTCGAGGAAGTCGTCGTAGCCGATCAGCACCGGGTACAGGCCCACGACCAGCGCCACCACGGCCAGCGCCCAGTCCAGCAGCCACGGGTTGTCCGGGGTGCGCCGCGACCGGGCCAGCGGCCGGTAGCACAGGAACACCAGCGGCAGGGTGCAGCCGAGGAAGATCACCAGGTAGAACTGGTTGCCCTTGCTGTAGGGGAAGAAGACCTGTTTCAGCACGAGCAGGGCCACGCCGAGCGCGGCCAGGTACACCAGCAGGTCGGGCCCCCGCGACAAGCGCCGCGCGGGCCGCTCTTCGTCGTGCTCGGCGACGATGTCGCCGATCTCGTCGCCCTTGACGGCCTTGGTCATCACCGCTCCTTTGCGATGATCACACCTTAGGTCGCGCACCGGTCATACGGAAGGTTTCGCCGGTGCCCGGCCGCCTGCTACGGGACGTGCTCGCCGGTGACGTACCGCTACCGGCGCGCTCGCCGGGCCGGAGTGCTCCAGTGTGGACGGTCGTGGCGTCAGGCGTGGTCGCCGAGGTTCCACTCCCAGCCGTTGAACCCGTCGAGCCCGTACGGGGCCAGCACCAGGCGCCCGGTGGTGTTGCGGGAGTCCAGGACGATGGTGCCGTGGTAGTTCTGGCCCGGCGACAGGGCGAGGGGGAACAGCTTGCCCCGCGACAGGCAGCCGATCGCCGGTGCGCTGCTGAGGCTGCCGCCGGTCTCGGTGACGCCGTCGGGGCCGATGATGGCGAAGTTGTTCGGGTTGAGCACGCTGCCCGCGAAGTCCCCGCCCATGGACGGGGACGTGGTCACCGTCAGGTCGAGGAAGATGAAGCGCCCGTTCTCCGGTTCCTGCGCGTACGGCTCGGTGCAGCGGCCGCCGACGGTGACCTTCGTGAGGGTGAAGACGACCTCCGGCTGACCGGCGCGGCTGCCGTACCCGACGGCCTCGCCGATCTCGACCTCCACGTTCTGCCGCGGGTTGACCGGGACCGTCGGCGTCGGTGACGTCGAGGTCGACGGGCGCGGCCGGGAGGTGCCGGCGGGCGCGGCCTTCGTGGTGCCGCCGTCGCGCGTGACGGCGAGCGTGACCCCGACCGACACCCCGGCGACGACGAGCGCCCCGGCGATCGCGAGCGCGACGATGGCGCCGATGTTGCGCCGCGGCGCGGGCGGCTGCGGCCACTGCGGGTACTGGTAGGGGTCGAAGCCGGGGGGCTGACTGGTCACGAAGATCCTCCTGATCGCTGCCCGGCTTGTCGCGGCGTGGCGGATCTTCGTGACCAGTTCCCGGAATACCGGGTGGTTCGTCCGTTTCGGACGGCCTCGGCGCCGGCTACCGGTCGTCCGGCAGGTGCCGCCAGTGCTCGGCCGCCTGCGTCATGTCGCGGCGCAGGTGCTCGAAGAACCGTCCGGTGTCGCGCAGCCGGTCGCCCGCGGGCGAGGCGCCGAAAACCTCGGCACCGCGCCACGCGTAGTCCGCCCACAGCGCCATCGACCGGACACTGGCCAGCCACGCCTGGTACCAGACGTGCTCGTCGATGACGTACCGCTCGCGGCGGCCGTCGCGTTCGCGCCGGGCCAGTCCCCGCTCCGCGAGCCAGCGCACGGCCGTGGAGACCGACGCGGGGCTGACCCGCAGCCCGGCGACGAGTTCGGCGGCGGTGAGGCTGCCGGTGTCGCTGGTGAACAGGCGGACGAGGACCTTCGCCGCCATCGGCGGCACACCGGTCTGGACCATCATCGCGGCGAAGTCCTGCTCGAACCGCCGCGGGTCGCCGCCGCCCCGGGCCGCGGGCGGCTCCGGCAGCGGGGCCGGGCGGCGGCGGTGGGCACGCCAGGCGGTGGCCTGCTGGGCGCGGTCGGCGCGGTAGCCGTGGGCGCCGCCGTTGCGCGCGACCTCGCGGACGATCGTCGATCCGGGCCGCCCGAGCCTGCGGCCGATCTCGGCGTAGCTCAGCCCCATCGCCAGCCCGGCGGCGATGCGGCGGCGTTCGCCGAACGTCAGCCGGGCGCGGATCGGTGCATTCAGCTCCAGGCTCATTGCATCGATCGTAGTCGGCCTACCTGGAAAATCCTTGCCGCCCGGTTGCTTCGAGTGCGAATCCGCTCCTAGCGTTCGCGACGTGCTGAAGCGACTGACGTACCCCGACGGACACCGCGGGTGGCTCGCGACGAGCCACGAGCTCGTCCGGCAGGTGCTGGCCGATCCCCGGTTCAGCGCCCGCTCCGACCTGCGGCACATGCCGGTGCCCGGCGCGCCCGGCAACCAGGCGCCCGCGCCGCCCGGGATGTTCAACTCGATGGACCCGCCGGAGCACACGCGCTACCGCCGGCTGCTCGCCGGCCAGTTCACCGTCCGCCGCATGCGGCAGCTCGAACAGCGGGTGCGGGAGATCAGCGACGAGCACCTCGACGCGGTGGCGCGGCAGAGCGGCCCGGTGGACCTGGTGCGCGCGTGGGCGCAGCCGATCCCCGCCCAGGTCATCTGCGAACTGCTCGGCGTGCCCTACGCCGACCGCGCCCGGTTCCACGGGCACGCGCTGGACCTGTTCCGCCTGGACCGGACGCCGGAGCAGACCGCGGCGGCGTACTCGGCGGTGCACGAGTTCGTGCGCGACCTGGTGGCGGCCAAGCGCGCCGCGCCTGCCGACGACCTGCTCAGCGGGCTCACCGCCAGCGACCTCACCGACGAGGAGCTGGTCAACATCGGTTTCGCGCTGCTGGGCGCCGGCCTGGACACCACGGCCAACATGCTCGCGCTCGGCGCGTTCACCGCGCTCACCCACCCCGGCGCGTCCGAGGTGCTGCGTGCCGAGCCGGACCGCGCGATCGAGGAGCTGCTGCGCTACCACAGCGTGATCCCGTTCACCGTGCGCGCCGCGCTGGAGGACGTCGAGCTGCACGGTGAGCGGATCACGGCCGGCGAGTGCGTCACCCTGTCGCTGCCCGAGGCCAACCGCGACCCCGCGCACTTCGCCGACCCCGACGTGCTCGACCTGCTCCGCCACGCCGCCGGGCACGTCGCGTTCGGACACGGCGTGCACCAGTGCCTCGGCCAGCAGCTCGCGCGGGTGGAGTTGCGGGTCGCGCTGCCCGCGCTGCTCACCCGGTTCCCGGCGCTGCGGCTCGCGATCCCCGCCGCCGACGTGGTGATGCGCGCGGACAACCTGGTGCGCGGGGTGGTCGAACTACCCGTGGTCTGCGAGGACTGAGCGGTGACGGCTCACCGCGACGGGGGCGCCCCACCCGGCCCGCCACCGGCGGACGGCGTGGTCCGCGTGTCCACGCGCACCGCGAGGCTCACGGTGTAGCCGCTGCCGACGTCACCGGTCACCGTCGCCAGCTGGGACGCGCCGCCGTCGTCGCCGAAGACGTTGTCGCTGGACAGGCTCACTTTCTGCAGGTTGGCGACGGAATCCTCGTACCCGGGCTGCTGGTAGACGGCCTCGCACGCGTCCTGCGGCAGCGCGACCTGCGAGGTGGCGATCGCGTTCGAGGAGTCGGTGATGCTCGCCTGGTCCGGGTAGACCTCGAAGTGGATGTGCGGCCACCGGCCGTCGTAGCAGGCCGGGAAGATGCTGGTGAACGTCACGCGCCCGGCGCCGTCGGCGATCTGCACGCCGCGCAGGAAGTTCTCGTTCTCGATGCCGTCGGAGTACATCGAGTACCCGCCTTCCCGGGTGCAGTGCCACACGTACACCGCCACCCCGGTGAACGTGGCGCCGCCGTTGGCCAGATCGGCGATCGTCAGCTCCAGCGTCATCGGCACGCCCTCGGCCGTGCCGCTGGACTCGCCGAAGCTGGTACGGATGTCGCCGCGCACGATGCCGCTCTGCGTCAGCACGTCCGGGCCGTTGGAGCCGTCGCCGGGGTAGGGGCCGGCGGTCTCGTCCGGGATCTCCCCGGCTGCCGACGCCGGGGATGACGCCGCGGACGACGTCGTGGTCGGCGAGGAGCCGGAGGACGTGGCGCCGCACGCCGTCAGCGCGACGCCGGCCGCGCCGATGCCGAGGAAGCGCAGCGCCCGGCGGCGGTCGAACAGGGTGCCGAGGTCGAAGCCCAGCCCCTGGTCCACGACCTCTTCGTGCGGACGGGGGAGCGGGCGGCCCTGGTAGGCGGGTTCGTCGTGTCGCATGGGCACCATCGTCGGGTCTCGTGCTGTGCGCCGGGTTTGCCTAGTCTGTGAGCCCGCCGTGCGTCGTGGGAACACCGGCGCTCAGATGAGCGGCCGCCAGTGCCCGCGTGCCCTCGATCGCCGGGCCGTTCGGGCAGCGCCACGGGAAAACCCCTGGGACTGATCACCGCACCGGCCAGACTGGCCGGGCACGCCGCACGTCCCGGGGCCGGAACCCGAAAGGTGACACAAGCGTCGATGGTGTTTCGGTTCGGCTTCACGCTCGGCAGCGTGGAGGCCGTCGTCGCCGGGCGGGCGCTGGGCGTGGACGTCCGCGTGTTCCCGCTGCGGATCAGCCACACCACCGTGGACCCGCTGCGCTTCGCCCGGCTCGCGATCCGGGTGCACGACGACCTCGAGGGCCGCGGCCTGTCCACTCGCGGCGAACCATCCGCCAGGCGCCGGGCCAGGACCGGCTGGGGTTCTCCCTCTTCCCGGACGAGGACCTGGTGCCCCGCCTGGCCGGCGCGCTGCCCCCGGCCGGCCCCGCGCCCGGCGGCCCGCTGACGGTGTCCCGCCACGAGGACCGCCCGGACACCGAGGCCGGCCGGTGCCTGGTCCAGACCACCACGGACGCGGCGGGCACCGCCGCCGCGCGGTACGTGCCGGCCACGTTCGCCGGGGTGGCCGACGCCGTCCGGGACGTGATCGCGACCGTCTACTGAGGAAGGCGCGGGGATGACCGAGGACGCGCGCGAGGCCGACCAGGCGGTCGCGCTGAAGCGGCTCGCGTCGAACGGCGGGTTCGCCGTGGACGAGCGGACCGGCGAGAAGATGATCCAGGCGCTGCAGGACATCGTCGACGCGCTGGAGGCCCGCTGGCCGGCGCTGCAGCGGTTCGCCGGGTCGCCGCGGCTGAGCAGCACCGCCACCGCCCGGTGGGTGTCGGCCGTGATGGTGCGGACCGCCGGCGACGACCGCGGCCTGCTCACCCGGCTCCAGCAGGCCAGGGCCGAGCTGCCCACCTACATCGAGGCGATCCGGCTCGCCCAGGAGAACTACCGGCCCGCCGACGGCGACACCGCGGCCACGCTGCACCGCTACCGCGCCTGACCAGGAAAGGGAAACCATGGCGGAGCTGTCCGGCGCCGGAGCCGGCATCCAGGACGTCACCGCGGACCCGGGCTCGCCCTGCTACATCGGCCCCATCGGCCACGACCACACCTCGGGCGACGAGATCCGCGCGCAGGTCACCCGCGAGGTCGACGACGAGGGCGTGGAGATCCGCGACCACGGCGGCGCGCCCAGCTCGGTGTGGGACAACGCCTCGCACGAGGACATGCTGCGCGTCATCAACGACAACGCCGACTCCGCCGCGGTCACCGTCACCTCGCCGAAGTCGGCAAGTGGCTCGGCGCCACGGCCAAGGGTGCCACGCTCACCGGCCGCCAGCAGGAGATCCACTCCCAGGCGCTCAACGAGACCCAGATCACCGACCCGGTCGTCTACGCGCGGCAGGCGCAGCTCGACGAGCAGGCGCTGCGGCAGCAGGCCGCGCGGATCATGACCCAGTACGACGAGACCGTCGGCGCGGCCACCCTCACCCCGGCCTTCCCGGCGCCGCCCTCGCTCACCGGGCTCACCGCGCTGCAGTCGATGTTGCGGCCGGCCACGGCGATCCCGGACACCGCGGTCGGTACGGCGAGCCTGCGGTCGGCCACCGATGCGGCGGGGGCGGGTGCCACCGCGGACCTCGGCGGGACTGGCGCTGTCCCGCCTGCCCGCGGTGCCGGAGCGGTCGACATGCCGGCGGTGTCCGATGTGGACTTTCCCGCGGGCGCCGCCGAGTACCGGGCGAGCGTGCCGGACCTGCCGGACACCACGGTCGCGTCCTCGGCGGTGGATCCGGCCGCCCGGGTGTCGGCCATCGGGTACTCGGGCGGGGTCAACGGTGACAGCATCGCCAGCCGTCTCGGTGGTGTCCCACCGGCCGGGAACCCGTTGCGCGGGCTGGATTCCCTCGGTGGCACCCCTCCCGGTGGCACCGGCGCCAAGGGCAGTGGCGGTGCGGCCGCGCTCAAGGGGCTCGGTGGCGGCGCAGGTGCTGGGGGTCGGCGGAGCGGGCACGAGCGCCGGCCGTCTCGGCGCGGGGCGCGGGTCCGGCGCAGTGGCGATGGCCGGTGAGGAAGCCGCGGCGGCCCGCGGCACGGTGGGCGCCGCGGGCGCGGCCGGCCGCCCGGGCACTCCGGCCGCGGGCGGCATGGCCCCGCACGGCGCGAAGGGCAACGGCGACGACTGGACGAAGAACAAGGACGAGCAGGAGGAGCGGTCACCGGCCGCGCTCGGCCACTGCGGCCGCGGCCGTGGCCGGGCGCAGCCGCACCGCGCGCACGGCGGCGCCGCCGAGCAGCAGGAACACCGCGACCAGCAGGTACACCGCCCCGGGCGTCCAGGACGCGTCGAGCAGCCACCCCGCGACGACCGGCGACAGGATCGCGCCCATCCGGCCGATCCCGATGCCCCAGCCCACCCCGGTGGCGCGCACCGGCGCCGGGTAGATCGACGGGGTCAGCGCGTACAGCCCGGCCATGCACCCGTTGACGAACAGCCCGATCAGCAGGCCCACCCCGAACGCGAGCGCGAGGGTGCCGGTAGCCGGGACGAAGACGCTGAGCAGGACCGCGGTGACCACCGCGTAGCCGGTGAGGACGTGCTTGAGCGGGAACCGGGACGCCAGCAGGCCGAGCAGTGCGGTGCCGAAGATGCCGCCGAGGTTGAGCAGCACCCCGCCGGTGATGCCCTGCGTCGCGGACAGGCCCGCGTCGACCAGCAGTTTCGGTGTCCAGCTCGTCACGAAGTAGAACCCGAACATCACCAGGAAGAAGCTGAGCCAGCTGAGCAGCGTGTTGCGGCGCAGGGCCGGCGACAGCAGCTGCGCCACGCCCACCGACGGGCGGACCGGCGCGGGCGCGTCGGGCAGGGTGTCCAGCGGCGGCTGCTTCATCGACGCCAGCAGCTTGTTCAGCCGCGCCAGCGCGCCGGGGGAGCGGCGGACGAGCAGGAAGTCCAGCGACTCCGGCAACCGCCACAGCACCGCCCCGATCAGCAGCGCGGTCGCGACCGCGCCGAACAGGAACACCGCCCGCCAGCCCGCCGTGCCCTGCAGGACGGCCGCGACGATCCCGCCCAGCGTGGCGCCCACCGCGTACCCGGTCGAGTTCAGGCTCACCGCCAGCCCGCGCCAGCGCGCGTTGGCGTACTCGGCGGCGATCACGTTGCTGGCGGCGAGGATGCCGCCGATGCCGATGCCGGTCAGCACCCGGGTCAGGCCGAGCTGCACCGCGCTCTGGCTCGCCGCGGACAGGAACATCCCGCCCGAGGACAGGGCGAGGCAGCCGAGGATCAGCGCGCGGCGGCCGAACCGGTCGGCGAGCGGGGCGAGGAACAGCGAGCCCGCCGCCATCCCGGCCAGCCCGGCGGACAGCAGCAACGCCTGCGCGGCCGAGGACAGCTGCCACTCCCGGGACACGCCGCTCGCGGTGAACGACATGACGAGCACGTCGAAACCGTCGAGAACGTTGAGGAGAACGCAGATTCCGATGGCGGACCACTGGAACGACGACATGGGGCTCGCGTCGAGACGAGCCCGGATCATCTGACCACTCATGCTGGGCCTCACTGCCGGTCGAGTGCGGATTGTCAGCGTGGAGCTTGCGAATCCGGGCACTACGGGCACAACGGCGATCTCATTGAATGAGAACCCGCTGGACCGGCGGAGGCCGTGGTGGATCTCGAACCGGACGCCCCGGCGCCGGCCGTCACCGGGATCAGCAGGCACGGAGCTCACGCAGCGCGCGTCGCCCACGCTGGGGCCGTGGGAGCCGGCGCGACGGCAGGCTGATGCACAACTGGTTCGAGCGGGCGTCCGGGGGCCTGCACCAGCGGCTGACGGCCTGACGCACGCGGGTGCCCCGGAGCCCCGGGGCACCCGCCGCGGTGGTCAGCCCGGGAGCAGCTCGCTCAGCTCCTCGGCCGGGTGGTGCGGCGTGGCCGCCGGGTCCGCGGGCGCCGGCGCGACGGCAGGCTGGCCCACAACTGGGTCGAGCGGGCGTCCGGGGAGCTGCACCAGCGGCTGACGGCCTGACGGACGCGGGTGCCCCGGAGCCCCGGGGCACCCGCCGCGGTGGTCAGCCCGGGAGCAGCTCGCTCAGCTCTTCGGCCGGGTGCTTCGGCGTGGCGGCCGCCGGGTCCGCGGGCGCCTCGACGGTGCGCGGCGCGGGGTTGCGGTTGATCAGCAGGCGGAACACGTCGGGCCGGGAGTAGTGGCCCACCGGGTCCGCGGCGGACTTCGCGATCGCGATCAGCGCGGGGTCGAGATCGGCGTACAGGATGCCCTCCTCGGTCTCCGCGAGCGGCTCGGCCAGCGGCGTGCCCTCGGGGCCGAAGATCCGCGCGAAACCGCCGCCGCGCCGCAGTAGTTGCCGCTTGGCTTCGGTGTCGCAGAAGACTTCGTGCGCGGCCTCGCCGATCACCGAACACGCGGCGAGCACGAACGCCTGGCCCTCGACCGCGTACACCAGGCTGGCGGCGGTGTTGACCTCCGGGCCGAGGGCGGTCGCGGCGCCGCGGTAGACCGAAAAGCTCGGCCACGACGCGACGTGGATCTCCTCGCCCAGGCTGTACATCGTGTACTTGGTGAGCGGCTGGAAGTGCTCCCAGCAGTTCAGCCCGCCGAGCCGGCCCAGCGGGGTGTCGTGCACCTGCAGGTCGCTGCCGTCGCCCTCGCCGTACACCGAGCGCTCCACGTGCGTCGGCTTGAGCTTGCGGCGCACCGAGATCAGCTCCCCGGTGCCGGAGATGAAGGCCTGCGCCATGTAGAGGCTGCCACCGTCGCGTTCGCTGAAGCCGAGCACCACGTGCACGCCGTTGTCGGCGGCGGCCCGGCGGATCCGGCGCATCTCGTCGCCGTCGCGGGTCATCGAGCCGGCGGCGTAGCGGGGCACGAACGCCATGCCCGCGGCGGGGGAGTCGAGCCAGATCCACCACGGGTAGCCGGGCACGAACGTCTCGCCGAACGCCACCAGCTTCGCCCCGCCGCGCGCGGCCTCGCCGATCAACGCGATCGTCTTCTCGACGCTGCCGGCCAGGTCCAGCCACACCGGCTCCGCCTGCACCGCCGCGACCCGCACCGTGCTCTCCATGACGCCTCCTCCGCTCCGGGTTGCTGGAGGGCATTCTGCGGCGGCCGGGCGCCGGGGGAACCGACCGCGTGTGCCGGGGTCACTGACCGCGTGTGCCACCCGGGGTCGTGCCGAACTCGGCGCGGAAGGCGCGGTGGAACCCGGACTCGCTGTCGAAGCCGCAGAGCGCGGCGACGGTGGCGACCGGCCGGTCCGGGTGTTCGAGCAGCAGCGCGCGGGCGTGATCGAGGCGGATCCGGCGAATCTCGGCGGCCACGCTGTCCGGCGCGAAGACCCGGTACAGGGTGCGGCGGGAGACACGGCAGGCCCGCGCGACCCGGTCCACGTCCAGGCGGGGGTCGGCCAGGTTGCGGCGGATGAACGCGACGGCCCGTTCCCGGACGAGGGCGCGCGCCGGATCGGGCCCGGGCTCGGTGCGGGCCGCGAACGAGGCCGCCGCGGACAGCAGGCCGAGGGCGTGCGGCAGGAGCGGGGCGGAGGTGTGCGGGCTGTCCTTGGCGGCGCCGGCCAGGGAGGTGAAGAAGGCGGGAACCACCTGGCCCGGCCCGGGGCCGAGCGCGCGGGCGGTGAGGGCGCGGGTGTCGCGCAGGGCCAGTTCGTGTTTGGGCACCTGGACGACCAGCTGCCGGAAGTCGTCGTCGAAGCGCAGGGTGTAGGGGCGGGTGCTGTCGTAGAAGGCCATGTCGCCGCTGGTCAGTTCCGCGCCGCGCTCGTCCTGCTCGACGCGCCCGCGGCCGTGGAGCTGGATGCTGGCGAGCAGGTACTCGTCGGCGCCGCGGGCGATCAGGCTGCGGGTGCGGCGGACCACCTGCCCGCCGGCGACCACAGTGGACAGTTCGAGCGTGCCGACGGGCACGTGCTCGATCCGCCCGGCGAACGCGCCACCGGCCACCGGAGCGGCGCTCAGCTGGACGAACGTCTCGCAGATCATCTCCCGCCAGTAGGCGAACGCCTCCGCCGCGGGCACCTGCGCGGTGCTCAGCTCCACCCGGGACTGCCGGTCCATCCCGGGATTGTCGCCCCGCGCGGGCCGTCTGTCGAGCCCGGCGCGCTTGACGCGAATTAGAACCTGTTCTACCTTCGCCAGGTCGGCGTCTGTAGAGGTGAAGGTGGGCAATGATGCGAACCCGTGCGGCCGCGCTGCTCGAACAGCCGGGCAAGTGGCAGATCGTGGACATCGACCTGGACGAGCCGAAGGAGCACGAGGTCCGGGTCCGTTTCGTGGCGGCCGGGCTGTGCCACTCCGACGACCACGCGACCACCGGCGACATGCCGACCCCGCATCTGCCCCTGATCGGCGGGCACGAGGGCGCGGGTGTGGTCGAGGCGGTCGGCCCCGGGGTGCGCAACCTCGCCGTCGGCGACCACGTCGTCGCGCAGTTCGTGCCCTCCTGCGGGCGCTGCGAGGCCTGCTCGTCCGGCCGCGGCAACCTCTGCGACCTCGGCATGTACGCGCTGAGCGGCTGCATGGCCGACGGCACCTACCGGGCGCACCTGGACGGCGCGGACGTCGCCCAGATGACCATGGTCGGCACGTTCGCCCAGCACGCGATCGTCCCGGAGTTCTCCCTGACGAAGATCGACCCGGAGATCCCGTTCCACGTCGCCGCCCTGCTGTCCTGCGGCGTGCCCACCGGCTGGGGCTCCGCCGAGTACGGCGCGGAGGTCTCCGCCGGTGACACCGTGATCGTGATGGGGGTCGGCGGTGTCGGCATGAACGCGGTGCAGGGTGCCCGCGCCCGGGGAGCCGCGCACGTGCTCGCGGTCGATCCGGTCGCGTTCAAACGCGACAAGGCGCTGGAGTTCGGTGCGACGAAGGCGTTCGCCGGCATCGACGAGGCCGCCGACTTCGCGCGGTCGGTCACCAACGGGCAGGGCGCGCACTCGGCCATCGTCACCGTCGGCGTCACCACCGGCGACCACGTGGCCCAGGCGGTCAACGCGATCGGCAAGTTCGGCACCGTCGTGGTCACCGGCATCGGCGACGTCAAGGACGAGGGCCTGCCGATCAACCTGTGGGCGCTGTCGATGATGCAGAAGCGCATCCAGGGCGTCATCTTCGGCATGGGCACGCCGGCCTTCGAGATCACCCGGCTGGCCCGGATGTACCAGGCGGGCACGCTCAAGCTCGACGAGCTGATCACCACCACGTACCGCCTGGACGAGGTGAACCAGGCCTACGCCGACATGCACGCCGGGCGCAACATCCGCGGCGTCATCCTGCACGAGAGCTGATCAGCCCTTCGGCGGGCGCAGGCACGCGGCGGCGACGACGCCGGCGGTGACGATGCCCGCCAGGGCCAGCAGGCTGAACCACATCCCGTCGGCGAACGCGGCCCGGGCGGCGTCGGCGATCGGCCGGCCCGCCGGGCCGGACTGTCCGGCCACCGCCAGCGCCCCGGCGAGCGAACCGTCCGCGGCCTCCCGCGCCGCCGCGGGCAGGGCCTCGGTCGCCGGGCGCACCGCCGGGGTGTAGGTCGCCGACAGCACGCTCCCGGCGAGCGCGATCCCCAGCGCCGCCCCGATTTCCCGCGTCGCGTCGTTGACCGCCGAGGCCACGCCGTACTTGTCCGGCGGGACGTTGTCCAGGATCGCGCTGGTGGCCGCGGGCGCGGTCAGCCCGAGCCCGCCGCCCAGCACGCACACCGCGACCGCCAGTTCCGGGTAGGAGCTGTCCGGCCCGAGCCGTCCCAGCAGCAGCACGCCGGCGACCACGACGAGCAGCCCGAGGCACGTCAGCGGGCCGAGCCCGAGCCGCCGCGCGATGGCGGCCGAGGCCATCGACAGCGGCAGCAGCGACACCGCGATCGGCCACAGCACCAGGCCCGACTCCAGCGGCCCGTACCCCTGCACCAGCTGCAGGTACTGCGCCAGCACGTACAGCGCGCCGAACGCGGCGGTGAACTGCACGGTCACCGACACCGACCCGGTCGCGAAGGCCCGGTTGCCGAACAACCGCACGTCCAGCAGCGGAGCCGCGTGCCGCGCCTCGACCCACGCGAAGACGCCGGCGAGCACCACCCCGGCGGCCAGCGCCACGATGACCTCGGCGTCGGCCCAGCCCACCTCCGCCGCCCGCAGGATGCCGAACACCAGCGCCCCGATGGACACCGCGCCGAGCACCGCGCCGGCCGTGTCGAACCGGTGGGGCACCCGCTCGCGCGAGGTCGGCACCGTGACGCAGGCCAGCGCCAGCAGCAGGGACAGCGCGGCCGGGCCGAGGAACACCGAATGCCACGAGAAGTGCTCCAGCAGCAGCCCGGCGACGATCAGCCCGCCGAGACCGCCCAGCCCCGCCACGGCCGCCCAGATGCCGATCGCGTGGCCGCGCCGCTCCGGGGGGAAGCTCGCGTTGATGATCGACAGCGTGGCCGGCATGATCATCGCCGCGCCCAGCCCGGTCAGCGCCCGCGCGGTGATCAGCCAGGCCGGCGATTCGGCGAGCAGGGGAGCGGCACAGCTGAGTGCGAACACCACCAGCCCGATGACCAGCACGCCCCGGCGGCCGTGGCGGTCGCCCAGCGCGCCCATCGGCAGCACCAGCGCGGCCAGCACCAGCGTGTAGACGTCCACGATCCAGGTCTGCTGCGCCTGCGTGACCCCGGTGTCGGCGGCCAGCGCGGGCAGGGCGGTGTTGACGATCGTGACCATGGCGATCACCAGGCCGACCGCCGAGCACATCACGGCCACGGTCCAGGCCCGGCGCGCGGCGGACGACGACGAGACCTCGGACCGTGCGACGACGCGCATGCCACCTCGCTCGGCAGGAAACGAAACTGTCGGTATCGTAGCAGTACTGGCAGTTCTGAAACCAGGTCTGGGAGGATCCGGGCGTGACGACGCAGCAGGTGCCGGGCCGGCGTGATCCGCGGCTGGACCGGTCGCGGTCGGCGATCCTGTCCGCGGCCGTCGCCCTGCTGGCCGAGGGCGGCGTCCGCGCGGTGACGATCGAGGCGGTCACCTCGCGCAGCGGCGTCGCGCGATCCACGCTGTACCGGCACTTCCCGAACAACACCGAACTCCTGGCGGCGGCCTTCCAGGAGCTGCTGCCGCCGCTGGACGCGCCCGCCGAGGGCACTCCGCGCGACCGGTTGCTCCGATTGGTGCTGGCTCAGGCCGCGCAGATCGAAGGGGCGCCGGCGATGGCGGCACTGGTCTGGATGGCGGCGATCGGCCTCGGTGGCCCGCCCGACGAGGGGGAACGCGGCCGCCTCGCCGAGCTGCGCGACCACGTCGTGGACACCTACCGCCGCCCGTTCGACGTCGTCCTCGCCGACTGCCTGCCCGGTGACCCCGACGTCGACTTCGCGGCCGCCCGGCTCGTCGGCCCGCTGCTGTTCAACGCCCTGATCCTCCGGCGGCCCAGCGACGAAGCCTTCTGCGCGCGCCTGGTGGACGACTTCCTCGCTCGTCCGTGATCACCGGAGCTGCTACTCTTAAATCACTCAGTTGATTTAAGAGGGGGCTCCGCATGGATTTCGACCCGGCCGCGCTGCGCGCCAAGTACCGCGCCGAACGCGACCGCCGCATCCGGCCCGACGGCGCCGCCCAGTACCGCAGCACCGAGGGCGCCTTCGGGTACTACGCCGACGATCCCTACGCCGACCCCGGATTCACCCGCGAGCCGCTGCACGACACGGTCGAGGCGGTGGTGATCGGCGGCGGCTTCGGCGGCCTGCTCGCCGGTGCCCGGCTGCGTGAGGCCGGGGTGGAGAGCATCCGGGTCGTCGAGAAGGCCGGCGACTTCGGCGGCACGTGGTACTGGAACCGCTATCCGGGCATCCACTGCGACATCGAGTCCTACGTCTACCTCCCGCTGCTGGACGAGCTGGGGTACGTGCCGGAATGGCGGTACGCCCCGGGCGCGGAGATCCTCCGGCACGCGCAGGCGATCGGACGGCACTACGACCTCTACCGCGACGCGTGTTTCCAGACCGGCGTCACGGAGCTGCGGTGGGACGATCCGGAGTGGATCGTGGCCACCGACCGCGGCGACCGGATCCGCGCCCGCTACGTGGTGGTGTCGGGCGGCACCCTGGACCGGCCGAAGCTGCCCGGCATCCCCGGGATCGAGACGTTCACCGGCCACACCTTCCACACCAGCCGGTGGGACTACGGCTACACCGGCGGCGACGCGGACGGTGGCCTGACCGGGCTGGCGGCCAAGCGGGTCGCGCTGATCGGCACGGGCGCGACCGCTCTGCAGGTCGTGCCGCACCTCGGCCGCGACGCCGCACACCTCTACGTCTTCCAGCGCACGCCGTCCTCAGTGGACGTCCGCGCCAACCGGCGGACCGACCCGGAGTGGGCCGCGTCCCTGGAGCCGGGCTGGGCGGCACGCCGCCGGGAGAACTTCCTCCGCGTGATCACCGGATATCCGGTGGCGGAGGACCTGGTGGCCGACTCGTGGACCAGCAGCGCCGGGCTGCTGGGCAACCTCACCCCCACCGCGATGCGCGCGATGACCCCCGAGGAAGAGGAGCTCGCCGACTTCCGCAAGATGACCGAGCTGCGCGCCCGTGTGGACGCGATCGTCGAGGACCCGGCCACGGCCGAAAAGCTCAAGCCCTGGTACCGCTACGCGTGCAAGCGGCCCGGGTTCAGCGACGAGTACCTGCAGACCTTCAACCGTCCCAACGTGACCCTCGTGGACACCGCCGACTTCGGCGGAGTGGAGCGGATCACCGGCAGCGCGCTGGTCGTCGGCGGCGAAGAGTACGAAGTGGACTGCATCATCTTCGCCACCGGGTTCGAGGTCGGCAAATCCGACGTCCTGACCGGGCGGCTGCCGGTCTTCGGCCGGGACGGCCGGTCGCTGCTGGGCAGCTGGCGCACCGGGCCGCGCACGCTGCACGGCTTCTACAGCCACGGGTTCCCGAACCTGTTCCACCTCGGCCCGCTGCACAACGCCAGCTCGGTCAACTTCGTGCACGTCCTGGACGAGCAGGCCACGCACGTCGGCGCGGTGGTCGCCGAGTCCCGCAAGCGCGGCGTGCCGGTCGAACCCACCGCGGCGGCCGAGGAGGCGTGGCTGCGCACGATCGAGCGGACCGCGCCGGACCTGGAGCGGTTCCTCGCCGACTGCACACCCGGTTACTACAACAACGAGGGCAAGCCGCGGAAACGGCAGTCCTTCGGTGAGGGGCCGGTCGCGTTCCACGAGCTGCTGCGCGCGTGGCGCCAGGGGCCGGGCATCGAAGAGGTCCTCGGTGGGTAGCCGGATCGTCCCGCCCGCCCCGATGCGCGGCTCGAACGGGGTCGCGTTCGGGCCGGACGGTCGGCTGTACGTCGCGCAGTTCCTCAGCGGACTGATCAGCGCGGTGGACCTCGCCTCGGGGGAGACCGAGGTGGTGGTGGGCCCCGGCAGCCCGGTGCGCTCGCCGGACGACCTCGCGTTCGGCGCCGACGGGTCGATGTACGTCACCGACCTGGTGCCGGGCCGGGTGTGGCGGCGCGCGCCGGACGGGCGGTACACGCTCGTGTCGGACGACGTGGCGCTGCCCAACGGCATCGCGTGCGCCGGGAACCGGTTGTTCGTCAACGAGATGCGGATGGGCGGCCGGGTGCTGGAGCTGTTCCCCGGCGGCGGGGAGCCGGTGGTGCTCGCGGACGGCCTGGCGATGGGCAACGCGATGCAGCTCGGACCGGACGGGTTCCTGTACTACCCGCACATGGCCACCGGCGAGGTGTTCCGCGTCTCGCCGGACGGCGTGCCGCCGGAGCTGGTGGCCTCCGGCGTGCACGAGCCGGTCGCGGTGCGGTTCGACCGGGGCGGGACCCTGCTGGTGCTGTCGCGGGGCGCGGCCGGGATCGTGACGCGCATCGGGGCGGATCGACGGTCCATTGTGGAGACCGGGATCGCCGGTCTGGACAACGCCGCGTTCGACGACGACAACCGGATGTTCGTGTCCAGCTTCGCCGGCGGCGGAATCGCCGAGGTGCACCCGGACGGCCGCACCCGCCAGATCGTGCCGCCCGGGCTGGCCGGCCCGTTCGGGGTGGCCGTGGATTCGGGCGGCACGGTGTTCACGGGCGACCACTACCGCGTCACGAGCGTGGCCGCGACCGGCGTGACGATGCGGGAGCTGCTGGTGTTCAGCCACGGCATCGTCGCGGACGGGTCACTGCTGCACGTGACGTCGCAGTACGGCGACGTGCGCACCTACGACCCGGCGCTGCGCACGGCGCGGACGCGGGCGGCGGGGCTCGCGCAGCCGATGGGCCTCGCGGCGGCGGACGGAATGCTCGTGGTGGCCGAATCCGCGGCGGGCCGCGTGGTGGCGATCGACGCGGACGACGAGCTGAGCGTGCTCGCCGAGGGCCTGGCACGCCCGGTGGACGTCGCGACGGCCGGCGGCGTGTGGTACGCCAGCGACGAGACGCGGGGCACGGTGGTGCGGCTGCCGGACGCGGTGCCGGTGGCGGAGGGACTCGACGCGCCCCAGGGGATCGCGGTGCGGGATCAGGAGCTGTTCGTGGTCGAGGCCGGCGCGCGACGGCTGACGGCCGTCGGTCTGGGCACGGGGGAGACCCGGGTGGCGGTGGCGGACCTGGCGGTCCTGCCTCCGGCGGGGGAGCCGTTGTTCGCGCACGGGATGCCGGGACTGCCGGGGCGCTTCGCGGGCGTCGCGGTCGCTCCCGATGGCGCGTTGTACGTGGCGGCCAACGGTGAGGGCACCGTCGTGCGGGTGCCGCCCGGTGGGTAGGTTGGGCCCGTGGGGACAGCGGAGGACGAGCCGGACTGGAGCAGGTGGCAGCGGCCCGGGCCGACCGCCCGCCAGCGGCGCCACGACGTCCTGCTGGCCCTGCTGGTCCTGCTGACCTCGGCGGGCATGCTCGTGCTGGTCAACAGTATGGGCGCCTACGTGTTCGAGTCCGCGCCCGCCCTGACCGAACAGCTGCTGTGGACCACGGCGCTCACCCTGCCCCTGGCGCTGCGCCGCCGGTTCCCGCTGGTCGTCCTCGCCGTGGTGGGTGTGGTGTTCATCGCCGCGCAGGTGCGCCGGATCGGCGACGGGTTCATGCCCTCGGTCGCGTTGTTCCTGGCGATCTACAGCGCGGGCGCGTGGTCGCGCAACCGCCGGTGGGCCCGATGGACGCGCATCGGCGTGATCGTCGCGATGTTCACCTGGCTCGCCGTGGGGCTGATCTGGTTCCTCGTCGAGCCCGCGCCGTTCCCCGACGCGCGCGGGCCGCTGGACCCGGTGCTGGCGACCGTGCTCTACCAGGTCGTGTTCAACCTGATGTTCTTCCTGGCGGCCTACTTCTTCGGCGACCTGGCGTGGCGGTCGGCGCGCGGCCGGGCCGAGCTGACCCGCCGCGCGGACCAGCTGCGGGCCTCCCAGGAGGAGAACGCCCGCGGCGCCATCGTCGCCGAACGCATCCGCATCGCCCGCGACCTGCACGACGTCGTGGCCCACCACGTGTCCGTCATGGGCATCCAGGCCTCCGCCGCCCGCCGGGTCCTCGGCACCGACCGGGAGCTGGCCGCCTCGGCCCTGCACACCGTCGAGGAGACCGCGCGCACCGCGATCAGCGAGCTGCGCGGGCTGCTCGGCGTGCTGCGCGCCGATCCCCAGGGCGAACCGGACCCCGCCGCGGACCACGAGGCCTCGCCGGGGCTGGCGGAGCTGCCGCGGCTGGCTGCCGCCACCAGGGCGGCCGGGATCGAGGTGCGCTACGGCGAATACGGGCAGCCGCGCCCGGTCCCGGAGAGCGTCGCGCTCACGGCGTACCGGGTCGTGCAGGAGGCACTGACCAATGTGGTCAAACACGCCCGCGCCCGCAGCGCCGAGGTGCGGGTGCGGTTCCTCGACGCCAGCCTGGAGATCGAGGTCACCGACGACGGGCGGGGCCGCGATGTCACGTCCGAAGGCGGGTTCGGCCTGCTCGGCATGCGGGAGCGGACCGCCGTGCACGGCGGCGAGTTCGAGGCCGGCCCGCGCCGCGACGGCGGGTTCCTGGTCCGCGCGAGCCTGCCCATCCCGGCCGCCGACCGTGAGGAGCTGACGCGACCGTGACCGACACGCTGCGGGTGGTGCTCGCCGACGACCAGGACCTGGTGCGGGCCGGCTTCCGGGTCATCCTCGGGACGGAGCCCGGCATCGAGGTCGTGGGCGAGGCGCGCGACGGCGCCGAGGCCGTCGCGGTCGTCGCGCGCACCGGCCCCGACGTGGTCCTGATGGACGTGCAGATGCCCGGCCTCGACGGGCTGGAAGCCACCCGCCGCATCCTCGGCGACCGGCCCGCCGACGCGGGCGTCAAGGTGGTCATCCTGACCACGTTCGACCGCGAGGACTACCTGTTCGAGGCGCTGCGCGCGGGAGCGAGCGGGTTCCTGCTCAAGAACGCCTCCCCGGAGGACCTCATCGAATCGGTCCGCGTGGTCGCCCGGGGCGACGCCCTGCTCTCCCCGGCCGTGACCCGGCGGGTGATCAGCCGGTTCACCACGCCCGCGCCGGCGACCGGGCACCGCCCGCCCGAGCTGACCGATCGCGAGTTCGAGGTCCTGGTGCTGATGGCGCGCGGCGCGAGCAACGGCGAGATCGCCGCCGAACTGGTCCTCGGCGAGACCACCGTCAAGACGCACGTGTCGCGGATCCTGCGCAAGCTCGGCCTGCGCGACCGCACGTCCGCGGTGGTGTTCGCCTACGAGCACGGCATCGTCGCGCCCGGCACCGCCTGAGCCGGGTCCTCCGCCAGGAGGACCCGCGAATTCGGCCGCCGGCCGGACGACCGGGACGCCGCGCTCGCCTAGCGTTTCCGGACATGTTGACCCTGACGTCCCTGTCCCGGAGCTTCGGCGGGCACCGCGTCCTCGACGACGTGTCCTTCGAGGTCCGCCCCGGGCGCATGACCGGCTTCCTCGGCGCGAACGGCTCGGGCAAGACCACGACCATGCGCATCGTGCTGGGGGTGCTGGCCGCGCACGGCGGCACCGTCGCCTGGTGCGGCCGCCCGATGACCGCCGCGCAGCGCCGGCGGTTCGGGTACATGCCCGAGGAACGCGGGCTCTACCCGAAGATGAAGGTCGCCGAGCAGATCGCCTGGCTCGGCCGCATGCACGGGCTCGGCGACACCGCGGCCCGCAACGCCACCGCCAAGCTGCTGGAGCAGCTGGAACTGGCCGACCGGGCCGGCGACCGGCTCGAGGAGCTGTCCCTGGGCAACCAGCAGCGGGCCCAGGTCGCGGCCGCCCTCGTGCACGAGCCGGACATGCTGATCCTGGACGAGCCGTTCTCCGGGCTGGACCCGCTCGCCGTCGACATCGTGCTGGGCGTGCTGCGGGAGCGGGCCGCCGCCGGGGTGCCGGTGTTGTTCTCCAGCCACCAGCTCGCGCTCGTCGAGCGCCTGTGCGACGACGTGGTGATCATCTCCGGCGGGGCGATCAAGGCGAGCGGAACCCGCGACGAGCTGTACGCCCGGTACGGGACGGCGCGGTTCGAACTCGTCGTCGCCGGGGACGCCGGATGGGTGCGCGACGAGCCGGGCATCGACGTCGTCGAGGTCGACGGCCCGCGGGCGGTGTTCGACCTGACCGGCGACGCCGGTGGGGAGCAGCGGGTGCTCGCCTCGGCGTTGCGGCGCGGGGAAGTGCGCGGTTTCGTGCCGGTCGTGCCCTCGCTCGAGGAGATCTTCAAGGAGGCCGTGTGATGACGTCCGTGACCGACCGCGCCTCGTTCTGGGTGCAGACCCGGCTGGTTGCCGAGCGCGAGATCGCCATGTTCCTGCGGTCCAAGGGGTTCTGGATCGGGCTCGTCGTGACCGTGGCCGAGCGGTTCGCGGCGGCCGTGCTGCCGTCGGTGTTCGCGGGCGGCCCGCCGTCCGTGGCGGCCGTGGGACCGGCCGCGGTGCAGTCGGTGTCCGGTGCCGGCCTGGACGTCCGGGAGGTCGCCGACGTCGCCGCCGCCCGCGACCCGGTGCGCACCGGGGACGTCGATGCCGCGATCCTGACCGACGCCGGCGGGATTCGCGTGCTCGGGCTGTCCAGTCCGCCGGACGACGTGGTGCAGGCGCTGAGCGCCGCGCCACCGGTGGAGCTGCTCGAACCCGGTGCCGTGGGGCAGGGCGCGCAGCAGCTCGTGATCCTGGTGTTCGCGCTGGTGTTCCTCATGATCGGCCTGGGCGGCATGGCGATCGCGCAGAGCACGGTCACCGAGAAGCAAACGCGGATCGTGGAGATCCTCGTGGTGACCGCGCCGGTGCGGGCGCTGCTGGCCGGGAAGGTCCTGGGGCACACCGCGCTCGCGGTGGGACAGCTCGTGGTGCTCGCCGTCGCCGCGCCGGCCGCGATGTCGCTGGGCGGTCAGACGGCGCTGCTCGGGGTGTTGGCGCCCGCGCTGGGCTGGTTCGTGCCGTTCGTGTGCGTGGGTTTCGTGTTGCTGGCGGGGATGTGGGCGGTCGCCGGGGCGGTGGTGAGCAGGCAGGAGGACCTCGGATCCAGCATCGGCCTGGTCATGCTGCTGGTCATGGGGCCCTACTTCATGGTGATGGTGTTCTCGGACAACGCCGCGGTGATGGCGGTCCTGTCCTACGTGCCGTTCTCCGCCGCCGTCGCGATGCCGGTCCGCATGTTCACCGGCGACGCGCACACCTGGCAGGCGCTGCTCTCCCTGGGGGTGCTGTGCGCGTCGGTGGTGCTGGTGGTGCTGCTGGCCGCCCGCCTGTACTCGGGCGCGCTGCTGCAGATGGGCGGCAAGGTGGCGCTGCGCCGGGCGTGGCGCAGCGCCACCTGACTCACTTCGACTGCGGCAGCGTGACCCTGCCCCGGCGGGCGCGCGGCGCCGACGGCGGCGGCACGACCGGGCCGATGTCGCCGTCGGGCGCCTCGTCCAGGTCGACGATCACCGGGGCGTGGTCGCTGGGACCGGTGCCCTTGCGCGCGTGGCGGTCCACCCACGCCGCCGCGACGCGCCCGGCGACCGGGGCCGAGGTCAGCACCAGGTCGATGCGCATGCCGAGGTCCTGGTGGAACATCCCGGCGCGGTAGTCCCAGTAGGTGAAGACCCGCTCGGAGGGCCAGCGGTCGCGGACGACGTCCCGCAGGCCGAGATCGGTCAGCGCGGCCAGCGCGGCGCGCTCGGGCTGCGTGACGTGCGTGTGGCCCTCGTAGGCGGCGGGGTCGAACACGTCGGCGTCGGTGGGGGCGATGTTCATGTCGCCGCAGAGCATGGTGGCGTCCGGGCCGCCCGCGACGACGTCGCGCAGCGCGGCGAGCCAGGCCAGCTTGTACTGGTAGTGGTCGGAGCCCGGGGTGCGGCCGTTGGGCACGTACAGCGAGTGGATCCGCACGCCGCCGCAGGTCGCGGCCACCGCGCGGGCCTCCGGGTGCGGGAAGCCCGGCGCGCCCGCCACGCCGGTGACGACGTCCGCCAGACCGACCTTGGACAGGATCGCCACACCGTTCCAGCGCGGTTCACCGGCCAGGGCGGTCTCGTAGCCGCGGGCGGCGAGCTCGTCGCCGAGCAGGTCGCGGAAGGCGTCGTCGGACAGCTTCGTCTCCTGCAGGCACACCACGTCCGGCTGCCGCTGGTCCAGCCACGGCAGCAGCCTCGGCACCCGCTGCTTCACGGAGTTCACGTTCCAGGTCGCCACACGCACGGTGTCCACGCTAGTGCGGATCGGCCCGCGCCGCGTCCCGCAAGAGAGGACGCGTCAGACGGTTTCCCGGCCGGGGCGGCCCGAGGCGGCCGCCCCGGTTCAGCCGTCCACGAGCAGGCCGCGCAGGGGGCCCTGCAGCCGTTCCGCGCGGCGGGACACCCCGGGGAGCAGCACGAGCCGGTGCGTGCGCGGTTCGCCACGGCGTTCCCGCTCGGCCTGGTCCTCGGCGATCGGGCGCCACAGGGTGTCGACGACGTGCGCCGGGTCGGTGTCCAGCTCCGGCGCGGGGCGTCTCAGGTGCTCGGCCCACAGGCGCAGGCGCGTGGCCCGGATCAGGTCGCGGTCGTCGGTCGCGACGTTGACCTCGGTGTCGTTGAACAGGGAGTGCTCGTTGAGGTTGGCCGAGCCGATCGTCATCCACTCGTCGTCGACGATGCCCAATTTGGCGTGCACGTACACCGGCGCGGCGGAGTCGCCGTCGTGGCTGCTGATCGTGGTGGCCAGCGGGCGGCGGTTGCCGTCGTCGGCGTCCAGCAGCCGGCCGAGCTGGCCGCGGGTGGTGTCCGCGCCGTTGCTCGGTTTGCGCGGCAGCAGCAGGACCACGCGGAAGTCGTCGTCCGGCGGGTGGCACAGCTTGTCGATCAGCACCTCGGCGATCTCCGGTGACCAGAGGAACTGGTTCTCCAGGTACACCAGCCGCCGGGCCGAGCGCAGGGCGCGCAGGTAGGCGTCGAGGATGGTGAACTCGCCCCGCGGGGCGAAGGCGTAGGTCTTGTCCGGCACCGTGCGCAGCAGTTGCACGTTGCTGGTGCCGGCCGGCTCCGGCACCGCGGGACGGGGCAGGTCCTCGCCCGCCACCTCGGTCCACCGCTGCCGGAAGTGCTCGGCCACGTCGGCGACGACCGGTCCGCGCAGGCGGGTCATCAGGTCGTGCCAGCCGATCGGCCGGTCCGGCGGGTGTTCGGGGCTGTCGTGGCGATCGCCCTCCAGCGCGGTGAAGTCCACCCCGCCGACGAAGGCGACCTCGTCGTCGACGACGACGAGTTTCTCGTGGTGGCAGTGCATCGTCCGTTCGCGCCCGTCGAGAACGCACCGGACGGCGGTGTTTTCGGTGAACTTGCGCCGCTCCGCGCGGACGAGCCCGCGGGTGGGCTGGAAGGCGGGCACCGGCGGACCGGCCCACACGAGCAGCCGCACGTCGACGCCGCGCTGGGCGGTCGAGGCGAGCAGGTCGCGCAGGGTCGGCGCGTCCGGTTCGCGGGTGAGGCGGAAGTCCGGGCTGGCGTGCCAGTTGGCGATGTGGACGTGGGACTTCGCGCCGCGGATCGCGGCGGCGATGGCGGGCAACGCTTCTTCCCCGTCGACCAGCACCTCCAGGCGGTTGCCGTGCCGGATGGCGGCGCGCCCGCCGAAGCGGTCCTCGGCGCCGGTGGGTTCGAGGACCTCCCCCCAGCCGAGCCGGCGCAGGCGGCGTTCGTGGTGGGAGCAGAGCGCGTGTTCCAACCCGTCGCCGAGCCGTTCGTCCACCTTGTCCAGGAGCGAGCGGAACGTCTTCATTCCTCCCATGTCACTACAGATCGGGCCACTCCGCCGGGCAAGATGGGCGGATGACCGAGTGGCGGCGGCAACGCGAGGCGCTGCGCGGCTGGGAAGGACGGTGGTCCGCGGACTTCGCCGAGCGCGGCCACGCGGTGACGATCGAGGTCGAACCCGGTGCGGAGCCCCCCCACCGGCGCGCGGTGGCAGCGCGCGGACACCGGTGCGATCCAGCAGGAGATCCGGTTCGTGCCACCCGGCCCGGCGAGCCCGGTCCTGGGAGCGGGACCGGCGGCAACGGCACTGGCTCTCGGAGGTGGACCTGGCCGACCACGCGATCGCCGTGCTGACCGCCCTTCTCCGTCGACCGCTGGCCTCCTGTCAAGCCCTCCGCGGCGACGAGATGAAGTTCACGCCCCATACCTAGCGCTCGTTCAGTCGCGTTATCGTCGCCCCTACCCAGGGACACCGGAAGGGGCTGACGCAATGGTGCGCACGCGGTTCTGCGACGTCTTCGGGGTCGAGTACCCGATCGTGCAGGGCGGGATGCAGTGGGTGGGCCGCGCGGAGCTGACCTCGGCCGTGGCGAACGCCGGCGGGCTCGGCTTCCTCACCGCGCTGACGCAGCCCACGCCCGAGGATCTGGCGAAGGAGATCGCCCGGTGCCGGGAGATGACCGACAAACCCTTCGGCGTCAACCTGACCATCCTGCCCGCCATCAACCCGCCACCGTACGCCGAGTACCGCGATGTCATCGTCGAGTCCGGGATACCGGTGGTGGAGACCGCGGGCTTCAACCCGGCCGAGCACCTGCCGGCCTTCCGCGCGGGCGGGGTCAAGGTGCTGCACAAGTGCACCAGCGTCCGGCACGCCGTGAAGGCCCAGGAACTCGGCGTGGACGGCATCTCCATCGACGGCTTCGAGTGCGCCGGGCACCCGGGCGAGGACGACATCCCCGGCCTGGTCCTGATCCCGGCCGCCGCGGAGAAGATCACCATCCCGATGATCGCCTCCGGCGGGTTCGGCGACGCCCGCGGGCTGCTGGCCGCGCTGGCGCTGGGCGCGGACGGCATCAACATGGGCACCCGTTTCCTCGCCACGGCCGAAGCCCCGGTGCACGACAACGTCAAGAAGCGGCTCGTCGCCAACAGCGAGCGGGACACCGAGCTGATCTTCCGCCCGCTGCGCAACACCGCCCGCGTCGCCCGCAACTCGATCTCCACCGAGGTCGTCTCGATCCTGAACCGGGGTGGGAAGTTCGAGGGCGTGCGCGATCTGGTCGCCGGCGCCCGCGGCCGCCGCGTGTTCGAAGACGGCGACCTCGAACTGGGCATCTGGTCGGCGGGCATGGTGCAGGGCATCATCGACGACGTGCCCACCGTGGCCGAGCTGATCGAGCGCATCGTCACCGAGGCCCGCGACCTCATCGGACGGCTCGCGAGCGTCCTGAACTGACCGTCGCCACCGGGCGACTGGTCGCGCCGCCGATCATGCCCGGGTGGGACGGGTTCAGCGTCCGGTCCTGGTTGCGCGACCACTACGACGCCCCGGTCTGGGGCGACAACGACGCGAACCTGATGGCGTTCGGCGAGTGGACCAAGGGCGAGCCGCGGGACGGCCGGGACCTGCTGTTCCTCAAGGTGGGCACGGGGGTCGGCGCCGGGCTGATCGTGCGCGGCCGGGTGCTGCGCGGCCGGCAGGGCGCGGCCGGCGACATCGGGCACATCCACGTCACCGACGACCCCGCCGCCGGGTGCCGGTGCGGCCGCACCGGGTGCCTGGAAGCCGTCGCCAGCGGGTGGGCCATCCTCCGCCGGGCCACGGAGCGCGCGGCGGACAGTCCGGTGTTGTCGGCGGTGCTGCGGGAACGCGGCGAGATCAAGGGCGGCGATCTCGGCGAGGCGGTGCGGGCGGGAGATCCGCTGGCGGTCCGGCTGGTCGACGAGGCGTCCGAGGTGATCGCCGGGGTGACCGCGAACCTGCTGAACTTCTGCAACCCCGCCGTGCTCGTGGTGGGCGGCGGCGTGCTGCGCACCGGGACGCGGTTCCTGGACCAGTTGTCGCGCACGGTGCTCCAGCGGTGCACCGATCTGGTGCGGCGTGACCTGACCATCCGGGCCGCGTCACCGGACCACCTCGAAGGCGTCACCGGCGCCGGTCTGCTGGCCGCGGAGAACCTGCTCGCCCCGCCCGCGCTCAGCCGGTGGATCGACCGGGGCACCCCGCTCGGGCAGGCCGCTCTGCTCCAGCGGTTCTCGGCCGACCTGGCCTGACCGCCCGTCCCGGCCCGGCAGCACGAGCGCGCGCCCGGCCTCGCCGAACACCTCGCGCATCCAGCGGTGCTCCGGGTCGTCCTCGTGCATCGGGTGCCACCACAGCGCCTCCACCAGCGGAACCGGTTCGAACGGGCACGGCAGCACCCGCACCCCGTCCACACCGGACAGCCGCGCGGCGAGGTGCCCCTGGATCAGGCCGATCCGCTCCGTGCCGGCGACCAGGTGGGGCAGCGCGAGGAAGCTCTCCACCACGGCGGTCACCCGCGGCTCGATCCCGAGCGCCTGCAGCTGCCGCGCGACCGTGGTGAACGCCGTCGCCGACAGGTAGGTGAACACCCACGGCAGCTTCCGCAGGTCGTCCATCGTCAGGACGTCGCCGACCCGCTCGTTGCCCGTCGCGACGACGCAGCACCACGTGTCGGAGAACAGGTCGGCGTGCGGGGTGCCGTGCAGGAACCCGTGCGGCAACAGCACCGCGTCGGCCCCGCGCAGGCTCTCCGGCGCCTGGTCCACAACGGACGGTGTGGTGGGCTCGAACCGCAACCGCATCCCCGGCGCGCGCTCGTCCAGGATCGCGCCGACCGCGCCGCCCAGGACGGCCATCACGTAGTCCGACGCCAGGATCCGGAACTCCCGTCCGGAGGTGGCCGGGTCGAAGCCCGGGTGACGGCTGAACGCCTGCCGGACCCCGGTCAGCGCGGCCTCGGCGCGCGGGCGCAGCTGCGCGGCCAGCGGAGTCAGCTCGTAGGCGTTGCCGTTGCGGACCAGCAGCTGGTCGCCGAAGTGCCGGCGCAGCCGGGCGAGCGAGGAGCTGAGCGCGGGCTGGCTGAGCCCCAGCCGCCCGGCGGCGCGCGTGACGCTCTTCTCGCCGAGGCGCTCGTCGAGCGGGACGAGGAGGTTCAGGTCCAGGTTCGTGAGGTTCACGGTCTCCCTCTCCGTTCGCCGTTGACTCGGGGACGCGGAGCAGTCTAACCTCAAATCAGAATCATCATGTTAAATTTATTTCTGATCGACCACTGGAGGTCGCCGTGCACTTCTCCGCGTTCCTGACCACCCGGTCCTCCGGTCCCGCCGACGACCGGCCCGTCATCAGGGCGATGGTCGACCACGCGGTGGAGGCCGAGCGGCTCGGTTTCGACGCCGTCTTCCTGCCCGACCACCACTTCACCGGCTACGCGCCGCCGGCCAGCGACCCGATGATGTTCGCGGCCTACCTCGCCGCGAAGCTGCCCCGGTTGCACTTCGGGTTCTCCGTGCAGACCATCCCGCTGCACCACCCGGTGCGCTTCGCCGAACGGCTCAACCTCATCGACCAGCTCACCGACGGCAAGGTCCTCGTCGGCACCGGCAGCGGGACCACGCCCGAGGAGATGATCGGCCTGGGGATCAACTACCGGGACACGGCCGGACTGTCGGTGTCCAATCTGGAGATCGTGGAACGCCTGTGGGCCAAGCAGATCTCCGATCCGCCGGTCGAGTTCGACAACGGGCACTACCGCGGCTCAATCGTCTCCCGGATCGTGCCCGCCCCCTGTTCCCCGGAGGGCCCGCGGCTGATGTCGGTCGCGGCCCGCCCGTCGAGCACGCAGCGCGCCGCGGACAAGGCGCAGCCCGCGTTCATCCTGGCCTTCACCCCGCCGACCATCGACGACGGACGGCCGCTGGAGCACCTGCGCCGCTACTTCCAGGCCTACCGCGAGGCGCTGGAGGCGGCCGGGCACGACGAGGCACGCGTGGCCCGTGCCCTGGACTGGACCACCCACACCTACCAGCACGTGCACGTCGCCGAGACCGACGAGCAGGCCGAGGAGGAGCTGCAGCTGCTCATGGAGCAGTACCAGGAGGCCATCGAGCGCGAGCACGTGGCGAACCTGGCCGCGGAGCGGATCACCGGCGTGACCATGCCTCCGCCGCCGGACGCCCGCAAACCCGGCTATCAGCGCACCTGGTGCCTGTGGGGCAGCCCGGAGACCGTCACCGAGCACCTGCGTGAGATCGCGGGCATCGGCATCGGCAACGTGCTCGGCGGGTTCCTCGGCGGCCCGCTGACCCCGGAGCGGGTCGCCCTCGGCCGCCGGTCGATGGAGCTGTTCGCCACCCGCGTCATGCCGCACTTCCGGACGGCGGCGTGACCGGCGCCCTGGATCCGGCGCGCCGGGCGGCCCTGACGGCGGGGGAGACCGGGTACCGCACCCCGGCCGAGCCCGCCGCCGGGCTGCGGCCGATGTACCTGGTGGACGGTCCGCTCGGCCTGGTCAGCCCCACTTTCGACGAGCGCGAGACGTCGCTGCTGCTGCCGAGCGGGATCGCGCTGGGCGCCACCTGGGACCCGGACGTCGTGCGGTCGGTCGCGGCCGCCGAGGGGGCGGAGGCCCGCCGCCGCGGCTTCGACGCGGTCTACGCCCCCAACCTCAACCTGGCCCGCACCGGGTTGTCCGGGCGGACGTTCGAGATGCTGTCGGAGGACCCGCTGCTCGCCGGGGTGCTGGGCGCGGCGTTCGTCGAGGGCCTGCAGGGGCAGGGCGTCGCCGCGGTGCCGAAGCACCTGGTGTGCAACGACACCGAGACCGAGCGGCAGCGGATGAGCGCCGATGTCGACGACACGGCCCTGCGCGAGGTGTACCTGCGGCCGTTCGAGCTCGCCGTGCGCGCGGGGGCCTGGGCGCTGATGACCGCCTACAACCGTCTCAACGGGACGCCGTGCGCGGCGCACACCGAGCTGCTGGCGATCGTCAAGGGCGAATGGGGGTTCGACGGGCTGGTGATCTCCGACTACTTCGCCCTGCACGAAACCCTCGGGCCCGCGCTCGCCGGGCTCGACCTCGAGATGCCCGGCCCGGCGATCCACTTCGGAGCCCGCTTGGCGGAGGCCGTCGAGCGTGGGGAAGTGCCGCAGGCGCGTGTCGACGACGCCGTGACCCGGTTGCTGCGGCTCGCCGGGCGGGTGGGCGCGCTCGAGGGCAGCGAGCGGCAGGTCAGCGCTCCGGCCGTGCCCGCGGGCCGCGCACATGAGGTGCTGGTGGAGGCGGCCGTGGCGGCGTTCGTCCTGTGCCGCAACGAGGACGTGCTCCCGCTGGACCCGGCGGTCCGGCGGCTCGCGGTGATCGGGCCGAACGCCGACCGGCCGTGCTTCCAGGGCGCGACGTTCGGCCGCATCCGTCCCGGCGGGGGTGTCACCACGCCGGTGGAGGCGGTGCGCAAGCGCTTTCCCGGCGAGGTGGTGCACGAGCGCGGGGTGGACGGGGTGCCACCCGCGCCGCTGGGCGGGTTCGCCGTGTCCACTCCGGACGGACGGCCGGGTGTGCTGCTGGAGCACTTCCGGGGTGGGGAGCTGGTGCTGTCCGAGGTGCGTGCGGACAGCACGTTCATCTGGTTCGGTGACGTGCCGGGCGCCGGGCCGACCACCGAACCGGGGACGCTGCGGCTGACCGCGGTGTTCACGCCTCCCGTCGAGGGGCGGTGGACCTTCGGGGCGGGTGGTTCCGGCGCCACCACGCTGTCGGTCGGCGGGACGGTGCTGGCGTCGCAGCCGGCCCCCGCCCCGGGTGATGTGATGGGGCAGGTCGCGCGCGCGGAGACCACCGGCGCCGGCATCGAGCTGCGGGCCGGGGAACCGGTGACCGTGGTCGCCGAGATGGTCTCGGCGGGCAGCCGGGTGCAGGCGCTGACAGTGTCCTGCACGCCGCCCTCGGCGCCCGGGGCGCTGGAGCGGGCGCGGCGGCTGGCGGCGGAGGCCGACGCGGTGGTCCTCGTGGTCGGGGACGAGCTGGAAACCTCGCGGGAGAGCCGGGATCTGGCCTCCTCGGCGCTGCCTGCCGCGCATCGGGAGCTGATCCGCGAGGTCGGCCGGGTCAACCCGCGGACCGTGGTGGTCGTGAACGCGGGCCGGCCGGTGGACGCGCCGTGGGCCGGGGACGTCGGCGCGGTGCTGCAGGGCTGGTTCGCCGGGCAGGGCTTCGGGGAAGCGCTCGCGCGGGTCCTCGCGGGCGACGACGAGCCCGGCGGGCGGATGCCGGTGACGGTCCCGCTGCGCGACGAGGACCGGTCCACGCACGGGGAGGTGCTGGTCGCGGACCTGCGCCGGGACTACACCGCCGCCGAGCCGACGGGCTACCGGCACCTCGCGCGCAGCGGCACGCGGGCGCGGTTCGCGTTCGGCTCCGGGCTCGGTTACACGACGTTCCGCTTCGGTCCCGCGGCGGTGGACCGAGCCGGGGTGCGGGTGCCGGTGACCAACACGGGACCGCGGCGGGGGCGCGAGGTGGTGCAGGTCTACGTCCGGGCACCAGGAGAGGAGGATGCGCGACTGGCGGGATTCACCGGCGTGCGGCTGGACCCGGACGAGACGGCGGAGGTGACGGTCCCCCTGGACGAGCGAACGTGGCACCGCTGGCGCGAGGGCCGGTGGGTGGTGCCGCCCGGGGTGCACGAGGTGCTGGTGGCACGATCCGCAGAGGAGATCACCCAGGTCCTGCACCGCGAGTGGTGACCCGGTGGTGGCGGCGCGAGGGCCGGTGGGTGGTGCCGCCCGGGATGCACGAGGTGCTGGTGGCACGATCCGCAGAGGAGATCACCCAGGTGCTGCACCGCGAGTGGTGACGGTGGGGGGACCCCGCGTCCCCCCACCCACCGGTCAGCCGAAGCTCATCTTCACGTCGCTGACGTACCAGGTCGCGTCCAGTTGCCGCAGCGCGAGGCTGAGCCGGACCGACTCGGCCCCGGTGGCGCCGATCGACTGCAGGTCCCGCAGCGAGTGCCCGTTCACGAGCACGTCCGTGTCCGGCACGAGAGCGGTCGCGCCCTGCGGGGTGACCTCGGCGACCGTGACCTGCGCCGGCAGGGTCACGACGTCCTTCCGCCACGCCTCGCGCAGGCCGTCGAGCGTGGAGCCGGCTTGGGCGCACGTCTCCGGGCTCACCCGCTTCGGGGGCTCCGTGCCCTCGTCGACCATCAGCTCACACGCCGCGTCGTACCGGTTCTCCAGCACCGCGCTCACCCACGCCGCGGTCACCGCCGCCGGCGTCGTGGCAGCGGCGCCGGCCGCCGGGGACGAGGGCGCGGTGGCCGCCGGCGCCTGGCTGCCACAAGCCGTCACGACGAACACCGTCGCGACACCGAGGACCATGCGTACGCCCCGCACGCGGCCGGGGCTGTCATTCCTGGAAATGGGACTTCTCCGCTCGAACTCGGGTTGGGGAAGCGGACGATACTCCGCCCCCGATCGCGTCCTTAGTGGACCAGCGACCGCGCGGCAGGCGGCGTAAGCGGTGCGCCCGAACAGCTCAGCGCGTCAGAGCCCGGCCGCGATCTCGCCGATCGCCCGCAACGACGTCATCGAATCGGTCGTCGGCACGTACTCCAGCCCGAACGGTCCCGCGTAGCCCAGCTCCCGCAGCTCGCGCAGCCGCGCCGCCCAGTCGACCGTCCCGGTGCCCGGTTCGGTGCGATCGGGCAGGTCGGCGATCTGCACGTGCGACACCAGGTCCATCGCACCGGCCACCTCCCGCGCCGGCGTCTCGCCCATCTGCAGCGAGTGGTAGGCGTCGTAGAGCAGGGCGAGCCCGGGCGAGCCGACCTCGCGCACCGCGGCCAGGCACTCGGCCGTCGTGTCGAACAGGGTGCCCGGGTGGTCCACCTTCGTGTTCAGGTTCTCCAGCACGATCGTGACACCGCGCGCGGCGGCGATCTCGGCGCCGGCCTTCAGCGCCTCGACCACGATGCCGTGCTGCACGGCCCGCTTCAGGTACGGCAGGCCGACGCCGGAACCGGTCACGATCCGGGTGCAGCCCAGCCGGTTCGCCACCGCCACGGCCTCGCGCACGTGCGCGAGGAACCCCTCGTGCGTCTTCGCGTCCGCGAGCGTCAGCCGTCCCTCGATCAGCATCGTGTGCAGCGTCGAACCGGTGGACGCGAGGGCCTTTTCGAGGTGGTCGAGGTCCTTGTCGCTGTGCGACCAGATCTCCACGACGTCGAAACCGTGGTCGGCGGCCGCGCGGACGCGGTCCCCGGGGTCGTCCCCGGCTTCGCGGAACAGCAGCTCGATGTTGACGGACAGGGGAAGTGACACGGGATCTCCCAGTTTCAGTTGCGGCCGAACAGACGTTGCGCGTACCAGCCGTTGAGCATCGCGCTGCGGGCCGGGTTGGGCGTCTGCTCGCTTTCGAACACCGCCCAGCCGGACCAGTCGCGCAGCAGCGCGGCCACCGCGGGGAAGTCCACCAGGCCGCCGCGCGTGCCGCATTCGTAGAACCAGCGCTCGATCTCCCGGGCGCCGCCTTCGGACAGCATGCTCGCCTCGGCGTGCGGGGCGAACCGCTCACCGGTCTCGTCGACGTGACGGGTGTCCTTCAGGTGCAGGTGGTCCACGCGGTCGAGGTGGTCGCCGAGCACCCGTACCGGGTCGAGCCCGGCGACCGTCAGCTCGGCGGTGTCCACGGTGAGCCCGACCAGGGCCGGGTCGGTGCCCTCCAGTAGCCCGGCGAGCACCTTCTCGTCGGCCGCCGCGGACAGGCAGTCCACGTGCAGCGACACGCGCACCCCGGACTCCGCCGCCATCGCGCCGACCACGTTCCACCCGTCGGCCGCGTCGGAAAGGCGGCCGTCGGTCAGCGTGCCGTGCGCGGGCAGCGCCCGCACCACCAGCCGGTCGGCGCCGGCGTCGGCGAGGAACTCCGCGAACGGCCGCAGGGACTCCGCGATCGCGGCGTGCTGGGCGTGGTCCAGAATGGACCGTCCGCGGCTCAGCTCCTCGTCCACCGGCTCGCCCGGATCGACGTAGTAGGAGCACACCCGCAGCCCGATGTCCCGCACCAGGGCGAGGAAGGCGGCGGTGGACCCGTAGGTGGCCGCGATCGAGGAGGGCCGGCCGAGCGGGTCCCAGCGGCCGGTGCCCGCCCGCAGCTCGACGCCGGTGAAGCCGCACGCGGCGATCACCTTCAGCGCGCGCCGGTGCTGCTCGGGCCGGGTGAAGTCGTCGAAGTTCGGCTTCCACTGGTTGATGGCGTATCCCAGGCGGACGGTCATGCGGAGATCTCCGAGAGGACGGTGCGGGCGTACCACATGGACAGTGCGGTGGCCTCGGCGTAGTCGCCGCCGATGTTGGCCTTGTCGTGCTCCACGGTGATCCAGCCGGTGTAGCCGGTGTCCCGGATCGCGCGCATCAGCCGCGGGAAGTCGACCAGCCCGCCCTCGGTGCCCATCTCGTGGAACCAGCGGTCGGTCTGCGGAGCCATCAGCTCGGCGTCCGGGCTGTGCCGGTACGCCTGTGTGGTGTCCACCTGGCGGGTGTCCTTGAAGTGGAAGCCGGAGCAGCGCTCGTGCAGGTCGAGGAACAGCGCGACCGGGTCGATGCCGGCGATGCAGTGCTGGGCGGTGTCGCAGAAGAAGCTCACGTACCGCGGGTCGGACCAGTCGTAGAACTTGCGGATGTCGGCCTCGGTGCGGATGGCGCAGAAGAACTCGTGGTGGGCCGTGGTCCGCACCCCGAACTCGGTCAGCGTCATCTCGCCGACGCGGCTCCAGCACTCCGCCGCGGCCTTGATCTTGTCGTCGGTCACCGGCGCGGCCGCGGTGTAGAGGCTCGCCGGCATCACGATCAGGTTCTCGATGTCGAGCGCCTGCCACATCCCCAGCATCCGCCGCGTGCTCTCCACGATCTCGTCGTGCGTCTCGCGCACGTGCGGATCGGCCAGGCGCGGGTCGTACATGATGCCGCGGAACAGGTTGACGATCTTGTCGATGCCGTGGTCGCGCAGGTAGTCCTGGTAGTTCGCGACCGAGCCGAACATGCCGCTCAGCGCGAAGACCTGGAAGTCGAACATGTCCAGGCCCGCGAAGCCGACCGCGCTGATCTGCTTCACGAAGTCGTCCATGTGGCGGCGGGCCGAGTACTGCGTCACCGGGCCACGCGGGCTGTCCACCCGCCAGTGGTCCATGTAGCTCCAGCGGAGCGTGGTCATCGTCGATCAACTCCGAAACGTCGGGTGCACCAGTGAAACATAATTATTATTCTGATTCTAGTCTGCGGTCCGGCAGGGCCAGCGCGTACGCGAACCCGGCCGCGAAGCACATCGCGGCGGTCGCGAACACCGGCGCGTAGGACCCGCCCGCGGCCCGGGCGACCCGGGCGCCGAGCACGGCCGCGCCGACCGTGACCCCGGCCTCCCGCACGAACGCCAGTCCCGCGGTGACCGCCCCGGCCCGCCGGGCCCCGCCCGCGTCCTGCGCCACCACGACGACGATCTGCATGAACAGCCCGGTGCCGAGCCCGAGCAGCGCAAGCAGCGCCGCGACGACCGGCAGGGGCGCCTCGCCGATCGACGCCAGTGCCGCTGCCGCGCCGCCGGACAGCGCGCACCCCGCGACCGGGAAGGGCCGCCACGCGCCCCATCGGCGCACCGCGAACCCGGACGCGTTGACCCCGGCGACGATCCCGGCGGTCACCGGCAGCAGCAGGAGACCGCCGGTGGTCGCCGAGGTCCGGTACACCTCCTGCACCCAGGTCGGCACGTAGGCCAGCACCCCGAACAGGCCGATCCCGCCGGCCAGGGCCAGCAGGCAGCACAGCAGCACCGTGCGGTCCCGCGCCAGCGTCACCGGCAGGACCGGATCGGCAGCCCGGCGCTCCCAGGCCAGCGCGGCCGCGGCGACCACCGCCGTGCCCGCGGCCGCCGTCACCGTGGCCGCGTGCCAGCCGGTTTCGGCGACCGCGGTGGTGACCAGGACGAGCCCGCTGGCCGCTGCGGCGAGCAGTACGGCGCCGGTGGTGTCGAACCGCGCCGGCGCGTCCGGCCGCCGCCCGGCCGGGACCGCGACGAGCACGAGCGCCGCCGCGGCCGCGCCGAGCGGGAGGTTCAGCCAGAAGATCCAGCGCCATGAGGCCAGGTCGGTCAGCCAGCCGCCGAGCAGGGGCCCGGCCACGGTCGCCACGGCGTACACCGCGCCGAGCGGCCCCAGGAACGCGGTCCGCTCCCGGGCCGGCACCGCCCCGGCGACGACCGCCTGCGGGAGCACCAGCAGCCCGGCGCCGCCGAGCCCCTGCGCCAGCCGCGCGGCGGCCAGGAACTCGACGTTCCCGGCGAGCCCGCAGGCGCCGGAGGAGATCACGAAGACGCCGATCGACAGCGCCAGCACCCGGCGGTGCCCGAAGCGGTCGCCCAGCGCCCCGGCGGCCGGCATCGCGGCGGTCAGGGCCAGCGCGTACGCGGTGACGACCCACGAGACGCGCGACGGCGCGCCCAGTTCGGTCACGATCGCCGGCAGGGCGGTGGCGACGATGGTCTGGTCGAGCGCGCCGAGTGCGGTGACGAGGACGAGGCAGGCGAACAGGGCACGGCGCCCGGTGGCGGTCGTGGACACGGGAAGACTCCTGGAACCGACGGCGGCGACCGGGCGCGGGGAGGGGTCGGCTCCCCGGCGGGCGGCTCGGCGGCACACCCCGCCGTCACCGGGAGTATGCACCACGTGCGCACCGGTCCGGCGCGCTCGGCGACGCGTTTCCGCAGGTCAGTCCGGCGGCATCGCTGTCGTGGATAAGCAGAATCCGAACTACGAATTTCCTTTATGCTGTCGGCGTGCCGCATCGTGGTCGGTGTCTTCCCCGGCGCCACGACGGCGCCGTTGTGCGCAAAGGAGCGGCACTGTGGACATCACCAGCGACGTCACCGCCCGGGTGACGCCCGGGCGCGCGGTCCGGCTCGGATGGCGGGAGAAGCTCGGCTACGGAGCCGGCGACCTCGCCTCGAACCTCTCCTGGAACCTCGTCGGCGGGTTCCTGCTCTACTACTACACCGACGTGGCCGTGGTGCCGGTCGCCGCGCTCGGCACCCTGTTCCTGGTCGCCCGCCTGCTGGACGCGATCATCGATCCGGCGATCGGGGTCCTGGTCGACCGCACGCGGTCGCGCTGGGGCAAGGCCCGTCCCTACCTCGTCTTCGCGTCGATCCCGTTCGGCGTCCTCGGCGTGCTCACCTTCACCGTCCCCGACCTCGGCGACGCCGGGAAGCTGATCTACGCGTTCCTCACCTACCTCACGCTGGGCCTGCTGTTCTCGCTGGTCAACGTCCCGTACAGCTCGCTGCTGCCGATGATGACGCGGGATCCGCAGGAGCGGATGCAGATGGGCGGGCTGCGCGCGATCGGCAGCTCGGTCGGGTCGATCATCGTCACCGCGGGCACCACGCCGTTCGTGGCGCTGCTCGGCGGCGGCGACGAGCAGCGCGGCTGGACCATCGCCACGCTCATCTTCAGCGTGCTCAGCGTCGGCTTCTTCGTGTTCACCTTCCTGGTCTGCAAGGAGCGCTACGCCCTGCCGCCGGAGACCGACTCGCTGCGGCCGCGCGACGCGCTGCGCACCCTGTGGGGCAACCGCGTCTGGAAGATCACCTTCGTCTACGGGGTGCTCAACTTCGTGCGGCTGGGCATGGTGCTCGCGGTGACCGTCTACTTCGCACTCGCGGTGCTGCACGCGCCGTGGGCGATCTCGGTGCTGCTGCCGCTGGTGTCCGGCGCGATGATCGTCGGCGGTGTCGTGGCCCCGGCGTACTACCGCCGGTTCGGCAAGCGGCGCGGCAACATCCAGGCGCTGGGCGTCGGGTTCGTCTTCTGGGCCGCGATGATCCCGCTGGAGAGCAGCTTCCCGGCGTTCCTGACCTGCTACATCATCGCCACCCTGGCGATCAACCTGTCGATGGTCTCGATGTTCACCATGGTCGCCGACACCGTCGAGTACCAGCAGTGGCGGTTCGGCACCCGCAACGAGGGGCTGCTGTCCTCGGGCATCAGCTTCGCCACCAAGGTCGGCTCGGCGATCGGCGCGGCCGCCGTCGCCTACGGCCTGGGCGTCGCGGGATACACGCCGGGCGAGGCGAACGGCTCGGCGCTGACCGCGATCCGGGTGATGTTCTACGGCGCCCCGCTGCTGCTGATCGTGCTGCAGGCGCTGACGATGGCGTTCTGGGACCTCGACGGCAAGCACGAACGCATGGCCGAGGAGATCGACCGCGCGACCCGCGCGAAGGAGGAGGGCTGACGTGAACCCCTTCGACGGCGCCGAGTTCCGGCGCGCGTTGAGCCACTACCCGACCGGTGTCTGCGTCATCACCGCCGGCACCGGCGCCGGGATGGTGGTCGGCACGTTCACCTCGGTGTCGCTGGACCCGCCGCTGGTGGGGTTCCTGCCCGACCGGGCCAGCACGTCGTGGCCGCGGATCCGCGAGACCGGCCGCTTCTGCGCCAACGTCCTCGCCGCCGGCAGCGAACAGCTGTGCCGGGACTTCGTGCGCAAGGCGCCGGACCGGTTCGCCGTGCACGGCCTGCCCGGCCCGGCGCTGTTCGGGCCGCGGCTGTCCGGCACGGTCCTGCGGGTCGGCTGCGACATCGAAGCGGTGCGGCCGGCCGGTGACCACGAACTGGTGCTGGGCCGGGTGCGTGAGCTGGAGGTCGAGCCGGACGCGGGGGAGCCGATGGTGTTCCTGCGCGGCCGCTACGCCGCGGCGGCGGTGCCGGCGTGATCCCGGTGTCGCCCGCGGTGACCGCGGTGCCGTACGGTCGGCCCGTGGAGAGCGTCAACGCCCGGGTCCGGGAGCCCAAGCAGGAGCGCAGCCGGCTGTCGTTCGACAAGGCCCTCGACGCGGTGATCGCGTTGCTGGTCGAACGCCGCTCGGACTCCTTCACCCTCGCCGACGTCGCCCAGCGCGCCGGGGTGTCCACCGGATCGATCTACGGCCGGGTGAGCAGCAAGGACGACCTGATCCGCACCGCGCACGCCCGCGAGATGGAACGGATCGGCGACGAGCAGCGCGCGGCGTTCGCCGAGCCGGCCCCGGCGGGCGAGACGTTCGGCGAGGCGGTCGAGCGGGTCATCGGCACGGCGGCCGAGCTGCTGCGCCGCAACGCGCCGGTGCTCGGCCCGTTCATGCTGCTGGCCAACACCGACGCGCAGATCGCCGAGCTGGGCGGGGCCGCGCACGCGGAGCTGCGGGAGGCGTTCGTCGCCGCGCTGGCCGAGCGGGCGGACGAGATCAGCCACCCTGAGCCGCGCCGGGCGCTGGAGTGGAGCTTCACCGTCGTCTACAGCGTGCTCGCCCGCTGGCTCGCCCTGGGCAGCACGCAGCAGGCGTCCGGCGAGGGGGAGTGGTCCGGCATCCTGGCCGACCTCGCCCGGATGGTGCTGGCCTTCCTCACCCAGCCCGCGGCACCGCGGAAGAGCCGCCGGCGCTGACGCTTCCCGCGGGGAGACCCTGGCATTTCCCGGCGCTGGAAATTAGAATCATCATGCTGAATATGAAAGTAGAGGAGAACCCGTGAGCGCCCCTCCCGACCGCCCGCGCCGCGGCGTGAGCCTGTACTCCTTCCAGGAGGAGTACTTCCTGCGCACGATGTCCGTCGAGGACTGCGTGGCCGCCTGCGCGTCCCTGGGCGCACTGGGGATCGAGATCATCCCGGAGCAGTCGATCCCGGGCTACCCGGTGCTGACCGGCGAGTTCGTGGCGCGCTGGCACGACTGGATGGCGACCTACGGGACGACCCCGGTGGCCACCAACGCCTTCCTCGACACCAAGCTCCACGCCGGCCGCTGGCTCACCCTCGACGAGCAGGTGGCCTCGGTGCGGCGCGACATCGACATCGCCGTCCGGCTCGGGGCCGGCATCGTCAAGGCCACCATCAACTTCTCGCCCGAGGTGATGGCCGCCGCCGCGCCCTACGCCGAGGACCGCGGCGTGCGGCTGCTGCTCGAGGTGCACGCGCCGTTCCACTTCACCCACCCGTGGATCCTCGAACACCTCGCAGTGATGCACCGGTGCGGCCCGCACGTGCTCGGGCTGATGCCGGACATGGGCGTGCACGTCCGGCGGTTCCCCCGCGTGGTCAGCGAACGGGCGCTGCGCGACGGCGCCCGGCCGGATCTCGTCGACTACATCGTGCGGACCTACGACGACCACGGCGACACCCACGCGCTGATGGACATCGTCAACTACCGCGGCGGCGGGCCGGTCGAGTTCGGGCTGGCGCGCCAGGCCACCCACTACATCTGGACCGAACCGAAGGACATGCTGGAGCACCTGCCGTTCATCGGGCACGTGCAGGCGAAGTTCTACGAGATGACCGACGAGGGCACCGAGTACAGCATCCCCTACGAGGAGATCGTGCCGGTGCTCGCCGCCGGCGGGTTCACCGGCTACCTGTCCAGTGAGTACGAGGGCAACCGGCACATCCAGGACGCCTTCCCCGTCGACAGCGTCGAGCAGGTGCGCCGCCAGCAGGAGATGCTGGCGCGGCTGCTCGGCGAGACCCCCTGAGGAGATCGCAGTGTTCGACCAGTACATCGTGTGCGGGCTGCGCGCCCGTGGCCGGTCCGGCGGGGAGGTGGAGGTGCGGATGCCCTACTACCGCGGGCTCTTCCTGTCCATGGTGGAGGCTGTCGACCTCGTCCTGGACGGCACCCCGGTGCCGCCGGAGCGCACCACCTTCACCGTGCACGGCAACACCTACACCTTCGCCGAACTGCCCCGGATCACCGACGATCGGTGGGAGATGGGGGAGCGGGCGGTGCTCGGCTTCACCACCGGCGAGCCGCTGGCGCCGGGCGAGCACGACGTGGCCGTCTCCGTGCGGCTGCGGATCTCCTACATGCCGGTGCCCGGTGGCGGGCGCGACCGCAAGCGGCTGGTCCTGGCATGAGGACGTTTCCCTCCACAGTGGACGTGGCGATCGTCGGGAGTGGACCGTGCGGGGCTGCCTACGCGCGGATCCTGTCCGAGACGCGACCGCACCTGCGGCTCGCCACGTTCGAGGCCGGGCCGTTGCTCGCCGATCCGCCGGGCGTGCACGTGAAGAACATCGCCGACCCGGCCGCGCGGGAACGGGCGCAGCGGCGCTCGGAGGGGCCCGGCGGTCCGGGGCGAGGGCGCCCGGGGACCTTCGTGCTCGGGGGCGAGGAGCTGCCCGCCGCGGCCATGTCGAGCAACGTCGGCGGCATGGGCGCGCACTGGACGGCGGCCTGCCCGCGTCCCGGCGGCAGCGAGCGGATCGGGTTCCTGCCGGATCTGGACGACCTGCTCGACGAGGCCGAACGGCTGCTCGCGGTGTCCGCGCACGCCTTCGACGACGCGCCCTTCGCCGCCGAGGTCCGCAAACGGCTGGCCGCGGCCTTCGACCCGGGCCGGAGCGAGGAGCGGCGGGTGCGGCCGATGCCGCTGGCCGTGCGGTGCGCTCCGGACGGCTCGCTGACCTGGTCCGGGGCCGACGTCGTGTTCGGCGAGGCGACCCGGCGCAACGAGCGGCACACGCTGTTCCCGGAAGCACTGGTGACGCGCGTGCTCGTGGCGGACGGGCGGGCCGCCGGTGTGCTCGTCCGCGACCTGCGGGACGGTGGCGAGCACGAGGTCCGCGCCGCGCGGGTCGTGGTGGCCCTGGCCGCGCTGCGGACCCCGCAGCTGCTGTGGGCGTCCGGGGTGCGGCCGCCCGCGCTCGGGCGGTACCTCAACGACCAGCCGCAGGTGGTGTTCGCGGTGCGGCTGCGCGATGCCGGATCCCTGGAGACCGATCCCCGGGGCCGGTCCCGGATCGTGCGGCAGAGCGGGGTGAGCTGGGTGCCGTTCACCGACGCCGAACCCTTCCACGGCCAGGTGATGCAGGTCGACGCGTCCCCGGTGCCGCTCGCGCCGGACGACGTGCCCGCGCCCGGATCGATCGTCGGGCTGGGCTGGTTCTGCGCCAAGGACGTGCGGGCCGCGGACCGCGTCGCGTTCGACGACACCGCACGCGACGGCTACGGCATGCCCGCGATGCGCATCCACTACCGGCTCACCTCGCGGGACGAGGCCGCGCTGGAGGCCGCCCGCACCGCCGTGCGCCGGGCCGCGGCCGCGCTCGGCGACCCGCTGGACGAGGAGCCGATCACGCTCCCGCCCGGATCTTCCCTGCACTACCAGGGGACTGTCCGGATGGGACGGTCCGATGACGGGACGTCCGTGTGCGACCCGTCGTCGCGGGTGTGGGGTGTCGACGGCCTGCACGTGGCCGGCAACGGCGTCATCCCCACCGCGACCGCCTGCAACCCGACGCTGACCTCGGTGGCGCTGGCCGTCGCCGGCGCCCGGCACATCGCCCGCACCCTACCGGCAGGAGCCTGACGTGGACATCAGCAAGATCGCGACGGTCGGCATGGTGACCGACCTGCCCGGCGCGGTGGCCGTGTGGTCGCGGCTGCTGGGCGCGGAACCGGCGTTCGTCGACGGCGACCGGTGGGCCCAGTTCGACGTGGCCGGGGCGCGGGTCGCGCTGTCCGGGACCGACAGCGTGACGTCCCGGCCCGCGTTGCTGCTGCGGGTCCCCGACCTGGCCGCCGCCCGAGCCGAGGCCGCGGCAGCGGGCCTGAAGACCGGCGAGGTCGAGGAAGGCCCGCACGAGCTGCGGTGTCTGGTGTGGACGGCGGAGGGTACCGAGATCGTGCTGCACAGCGCGAAGGCGGGCTGACCCCACCCGTTCGTCGGCATGTGGGTCACCGCCGACGTCCGCGACGGCGTGCTCCACCACGAGCACCTCGTCCTCTGCCGGGAAGGGTGACCCGCTCGCCCGGGTTACCCTGGCCGTATGAAGAGGACGTCGTTCGCGAACTGGCCGTGCTCGATCGCCCGCACCGTCGACCTGCTGGGCGACGCGTGGACGCCCCTGGTGCTGCGCGAGGCCTTCTACGGCGTCCGCCGGTTCGACGACTTCCAGCAGTCGCTGGGCATCGCCCGCAACACGCTCACCGACCGGCTGCGCCGGCTCGTCGAGCAGGGGCTGCTGGAGCGGCGGCCCTACCAGGACGAGCCGCGCCGCCACGAGTACCTGCTCACCGAGAAGGGGCGGGACTTCTTCGGCGTGCTGGCCGCGTTGTCCCGGTGGGGCGACCGGTGGCTCGCCGGTGACGAGGGCGCGCCGATCACCTTCCACCACGAGCCGTGCGGCCACGACACCCACGCCGAGGTCGTCTGTGCGCGGTGCGGCGAGCCGCTGCGCGCCGACGACACCCGGATGCGGCTCGGCCCCGGGTTCCCGGAGCGGCTCCGGAGCAGGCCGGACGTGCGCGACAGGTTCTTGACAGGCTGAGTCTTATTACGCAACTCTAGTGGCCGGACCCCGCGACGAGGAGGACGGCCGCGATGGAGTGGACGGGCGCGCGCTACGCGGACACGCCGACGGTGGAGGTGCGCACCTGGATCGACGCGCCGCCCGAGCGGGTGTGGGCCCTGGTCTCCGACATCGGGCTGATGCCGGAGATGAGCGACGAGTTGCAGTCCGTCGACTGGCTCGACGGCGCCACCGGCCCCGCGCCCGGCGCCCGGTTCGTCGGGCGCAGCAAGCACGAAGCGTTCGGGGAGTGGGTGACCACGTCGGAGATCGTCGAATTCGAGCCGGGCCGGGTGTTCGCCTGGGCGGTCGGGGACCCGGACGAGCCCAGCGCGACCTGGCGGTTCCGGGTGGAACCGCGGGACGGCGGCACGGAGCTGTCGCAGTGGATGCGCCTGGGGCCGGGGCGGTCCGGGTTGTCCGTGGCGATCGACCGGATGCCGGACAAGGAACAGAAGATCGTCTTCGTGCGGCTGCGCGAGTTCGAGCGCAACATGACCGCGACGCTGGAGTGCCTGAAGAAGCGGGCGGAGGCCTGATGCGCACCGCGACGACCGTCGAAGCGTCGAGCGGCTTCGGCGAGGTCGCGGATTTCGTGGTGGAGGCGGAGAAACTCGGCCTCGACATCTGCTGGGTCGCCGAGGCGTGGGGCTCCGACGGCCCGTCCGCGCTCGGCTACTTCGCCGCGCGCACCGAACGGATGCTGCTCGGGTCCGGCGTCATGCAGGTCGGCACCCGGACGCCGGTGGCGGTGGCGCAGACCGCGATCACACTGTCCAATCTGTCCGGTGGACGGTTCGTGCTGGGGCTGGGCGCGTCCGGGCCGCAGGTGATCGAGGGCCTGCACGGGGGGCCGTTCGCGCGGCCGCTGGCCCGGGTGCGGGAGACCGTGGAGATCGTGCGCCGGGTGATCGAGGGCGGCAAGATCTCCTACTCCGGCACGGAGTTCCGGATTCCGCTGCCGGGCGGGGAGGCGGTGCCGATGCGGCTGTCGATGCGCGCCGAGCACGAGATCCCGGTCTACCTGGCGACCCTGTCCCCGGCGATGCTGCGGCTGACCGGCGAGATCGCCGACGGGTGGCTGGGCACCAGTTTCGTGCCCGAGGGTGCGGGTGAGGCGTATTTCGCGCACCTGGACGAGGGGCTGGCGCGGAGCGGGCGCACCCGCGCGGATCTGGACGTGTGCCAGGGCGCGGAGGTGGCGTTCGCGCCGGACGAGGATGCGCTGCGGGCGATGGTGGCCGGCCGGAAGAAGGAGCTGGCGTTCAGCCTGGGCGGGATGGGTTCGGCGTCGGCCAACTTCTACAACCGGGCCTACAGCAGGCAGGGCTGGGCCGAGGTGGCGGCCGAGGTGCGGCAGCGGTGGCAGGCCGGGGACCGCGACGGGGCGGCCGCACTGGTGACCGACGAGATGGTCCTCGCCACGACGCTCATCGGCACCGAACCGATGGTGCGCGACCGGTTGCGTGTCTGGCGGGACGCGGGCGTGGACACGGTGCGCCTGTACCCGGCGGGGGACACCCTGGAGGCGCGCCTGGCAACCCTGGCCCGGGCGATCGAGCTGGTGCGTTCGGTGTGAGGTTTCGCTTGCAGCGAAAGGGCTTTCTCCATCGTCGCCCCGGTGTCTAGGGTGGACGTTGGGGGTGGTCATGGAAACTCTGACCGGAAGTGCCGCTGGGGTCCCGTACACGGCGTTGCCGCCGGCCGTCGACGGTCCCGCGCCGTTGATCGTCACCTGGCACATGCTCGACGCGCCCCGCACGGACGCGGCGTTCGCGGCCGCGCTGCCGATGCGCGGGGTGCCGGCGTGGCGGGTGCACCTGGGCATGCCGATGTGCGGCGCGCGGATGGTCGACGGCCGGGTCGGCGCGGTCGTCGAACTCGCCCGGCGGGATGCGTTGCTGGCGTTCCTGGCGCCGTTCGCCCGGCAGGCGGCCGAGGAGTTCCCGGCCGCGTTGGAGGCGCTGCGCCGTCAGTTGCCGGTCGACGACGGTCCGGTGAGCGTGCTCGGCGCCTCACTGGGTGGGGCGGTGGCGCTGAACGTGCTTGCCACGCAAGCGTTTCCGGTCCGCGCGGCGGCGCTCGTCAACCCCGCGGTGCGGCTGCGATCGGTGGTCCCGCTGACCGACGGGCTCGCCGGACACCCGTACCACTGGACCGAGGAGGCGCACCGGGTGGCGGAGGAGTTCGACTTCGTCGCCCGCGCCGGAGAAATCGCGGCGGAACTGCCACTACTGGTCGTCAGCGGGGAGCTGGACCACCCCGTCCTGCGCGCGGACGCCACCGCGCTGGTCGGGGAGCTGCGCGCCCACTCTGGTGGGGCCGAGCTGGTCACGGTGCCGGAGCTGGCGCACCCGCTGGCCGAGGAACCGGGCCTGGACCCGGCACCGCAGCTACCCACGGCCAAGTCGGTGGACGAGATCCTGACGAGGTGGTTCTCCCGGCAGCTCACGAACTGAAAAGCCGCCCGACGGGATCCCGGCCGAGCAACGCACCACCCATGAAGCACGGTTCCCGCCGGCCCGGAAGGCGCCGGCCCGGAAGACGGTGGTCCGGAAGGCGCCGGCCCCCAGGAGCAACGGCGGGGCCGGCATCCCGCACCTCGGCTGCCCACGTCGTGGGGCCGAAACGGGCGCCCCCGACCGGCGGCGGCAGGTGAGCAGCGCGCGGTTCGGGCCCGCGGCGCGGGCCGCCCGGCAGGCGAGCAGCGTGCGCACCAGCGCTGGCTCGCTCCGGAGCAGCGGTTCCGCACCACCAGCCGCCCGCCAGCGGGCGCCCCAGGCGCACCGTCCGGCGATCACTGCTCCCAGGTCACCAGCAGCCGCTCCGGGCCGCGGGTCGACAGGCCCTCCTTCCAGTCCACTCCGGACTCGCCGTCGGCGAGGCGCAGGTCCGGCAGCCGGCGCAGCAGCGTGTCCAGCGCGACCTGCAGCTCCATCCGCGCCAGTGGCGCGCCCAGGCAATGGTGCACCCCGTGCCCGAAGCCGATGTGCGACGTGTCCTCCCGGCGCAGATCGAGCACGTCCGCATCGGGGAAAGCGCTTTCGTCCCGGTTCGCCGACGCCAGCGCGGGCAGCACGGCCTCCCCGGCGCGCACCAGCACCCCACCCAGCTCGATGTCCTCCGTCGCGTACCGGGCGATGCCCGCGCCGATCCCCAGCGGCACGAACCGCATCAGCTCCTCGACCGCCTTCGGCACCAGGCTCAGGTCCGCGCGCAGCATCGCGAGCTGGTCCGGGTGCGTCAGCAGCGTGTAGACGAAGTTGGGGATCTGCGACGCGGTCGTCTCGTGCCCGGCGATCAGCAGCGCCATCGCGAGCCGGACCAGTTCCTCTTCGGACAGACGATCCTCGTTGTCCCGCGCGGCGACCAGGCCGCTGAGCAGATCGTCGCGCGGCTCGGCGCGGCGCTGGGCGATCAGGCCCTCCAGGTAGGCGTGCATCTTCCCCGCGCAGTCGGCCACCTCCTCCGGCGGGAACCTCGTCGTGGACAGGAACGCGTCCGACCAGTACCGGAAATCCCCGCGGTCCGCGTACGGGACGCCCAGCAGCTCGCAGATCACGGTCACCGGCACGGGCAGCGCGAACGCCTCCACCAGATCGGCGAGCGGGCCGGCGGCCAGCATCCCGTCGACCAGCTCGTCGGCGATCTGCCGCACCCGCGGCCGCAGCTGCTCGATGCGCCGCACCGTGAACGCCTTCGTGACCAGGCGGCGCAGGCGGCTGTGGTCCGGCGGATCCATGCTCAGGATGCTGCCGGGCAGCGAGGGTTGTGGCCGCATCCGCGGCTCGTCGTGCTCCAGGCTCGCCGCGCGGCTGAACCGCGGGTCGCCGAGGACGACCTTCACGTCCTCGTAACGGGTGGCGAGCCAGCCCGGCTCGCCGTAGGGCAGCCGGACCCGGCTCAGCGGCTGGTTCGCACGCAGCTCGGCGAACATCGGCTCCACCTCCAGCCGTTCCGGCGTGCTGAACGGGTAGTTCCGGGGCTCCGCGGTGGTCATCACCAACTCCTCGGCAGTCAACTTCGCCCGAAATATTCCGACATGTGGTGTTTTTCCAACACCTGTTGGAGTCAATGAGACTGATCCGGTGTCCGCGCCGCAAGTACCCGATCGCCGCAGCCGCCGGTCACGCTCCGCGCTCGAGGCCGCGCTGCTGGAGCTGATCGCCGAGCGCGACCTCACCCAGATCTCGGTGTCCGACCTGACCAAACGCGCGGACGTGAACCGTTCCACGTTCTACGAGCACTACGCCGACGTGCACGACCTGGCGGCCGCCGCGTGCACGGACATGTTCGACGAGCTGGTCGCCGCGGCGCACGTGCTGCTGCCGAACGAGGACCCCGCGCCGATCGCGGCGCTGGCGCGGATCTTCGAGCACGTCGCCGCGCACGCCCGGCTGTACGGCGCGTTGCTCGCCGGCAGCGCCCGGGTGATCAACCACCTGCACCACCGCCTCGCCATCGCGATCCACGTGCGCCTGACCGGCACCGGAGCGCCCACCCACGCCGACGACCCGGCGGAGATCCCGCACGACCCGGCCGCGGCGCTGCTGGCGGGCGCGCTGCTGGGGACGGTGATGGACTGGCTGCGCCGGGGCTGCCCCGGCACAGCGGAGGGCATCGCGGCGGAGATCTGGCCGCACCTGGTGGCGGCGGGATCGGCCGGCCGCTGACTAACGGTCCACTGTGGATGCCTGGCGGCGGGGTGTGGCGCCGTGGGCGTTTCGCGGTCATGATGCTCGTTCACCGTTTTCACTGGGGGAGTGTGAAATGGGTGGATACGAGGTAGATCCCGGCGCGCTCGAATCGGGGATCGGCCAGGTCGTCGAACCGGCGATCGGCCTCGCGCGGGAGCTGATCGCGCGGCTGGAGCAGTTCGCCCAGCTCGACCGGAACCACCTGACGGGCCTGGGTGCCCTGTCCGGGCCGGCGCAGGTGCTCGGTGATCCCCACGCTCAGACCGGCCGCCTCCACCTGCTTGCTCACCTGCGCGAAGCCGTCGGCGCATGCGGTCATCAGATCCACGAGGCCGCGCCGCGCCTCTTCGATGATGGTGGAGTAGGCGACGAGCGCCTAGGCGAGCACGAGCAGGCTGTCCCGTTGCCCCTCGGAGTGCTCACCGCGATCACCGGCGCGGTCGTCACGGTGGCTACGGGCGGCGCGGCGCTGCCGGCGTTCGCCACGGCCGTGCTCGCGGCCGGGGACGAGGCCGGCAAACAGGCGGTCGCGCTCGACGGCGTCTCCTACGCTTCCGTGGCCGACACCCGCTCCAGGCGCGCCTGAACGGCTGAGCAACGCCCCGGCGGCACCGGTCGTGGGCCTGCCGCGGCGTGGCGACACCGCGACCGCGGCTAAGGTGGCCGGGTGAGTGCGACCCTCCAGGCGAAGGACCTGACCGCGGCACACGGGCACCGCACCCTTTTCGCCGGCCTCGACCTGGTCGTCGCGCCGGGGGAGGTCGTGGGGCTGGTCGGCGTCAACGGGGCCGGGAAGTCCACGCTGCTGCGGATCCTCGCCGGGGTGGACAAGCCCGAGGCCGGCGAGGTCCGGCTCACCCCGCCGGGCGCGACCGTCGGGTACCTGCCGCAGGAACCGGAACGCAGGCCGGGGGAGTCGGTGCGCGAGTTCCTCGCCGGGCGCACCTCCGTCGCCGCCGCGCAGGCCGAGCTGGACGCGGCGACCGAGGCCCTGACCGCGGGCGCCGACGGGGCCGACGACCGCTACGCCGCCGCGCTCGACCGGTGGCTGGTCCTGGGCGGCGCGGACCTCGACCACCGGGCCGAGGAGGTCGCCGTGGACCTGGGGCTCTCGGTCGGCCTCGACCAGCCGATGACGTCGCTGTCCGGCGGGCAGGCCGCCCGCGCCGGGCTGGCCTCGCTGCTGCTCAGCCGCTACGACGTGTTCCTCCTCGACGAGCCCACCAACGACCTCGACCTGGACGGCCTGGCCCGGCTGGAGCGGTTCGTCACCGGGCTGCGCGCGGCGACCGTGCTGGTCAGCCACGACCGGGAGTTCCTCGCCCGGACCGTCGACCAGGTGCTGGAGCTGGACCTGCCGCAACAGCAGGTGCGGCTCTACGGCGGCGGGTACGAGTCGTACCTGGAGGAGCGCGCCGTGGCGCGGCGGCACGCGCGGGAGAACTACGAGGAGTACGCGGCGACGCGCGCGGCGCTGGAGACGCGGGCGCGCACGCAGCGGGCGTGGATGGAGAAGGGCGTCCGCAACGCGCGGCGCAAGACCGGGGACAACGACAAGGCCGGCCGCAAGTTCCGCGCCGAGTCCACCGAGAAGCAGGCCGCGAAGGCCCGCCAGACCGACCGGATGATCGAGCGGCTGGAGGCCGTCGAGGAGCCGCGCAAGGAGTGGGAGCTGCGGATGGAGATCGCCGCCGCGCCGCGGGCGGGCGCGGTCGTGGCGGCGCTGCGGGGAGCCGTGGTGCGGCGCGGCGGGTTCACGCTCGGGCCGGTCGACCTGCAGATCGACTGGGCCGACCGGGTGGCGATCACCGGGGCGAACGGGGCCGGGAAGTCGACGCTGCTGGCGGCGCTGCTCGGCCGCGTCGAGCTGGACGCCGGGGCGGCGTCGCTGGGGTCCGGGGTGCAGGTCGGCGAGGTCGACCAGGCGCGGCGGCTGTTCCTCGGCGACCTGCCGCTGGCCGAGGCGTTCGCGCGGGAGGTCCCGGAGCTGGCCGACGCCGACGTCCGGACGCTGCTGGCGAAGTTCGGCCTGGCGGCGGCGCACGTGCGGCGGCCCGCGGCGACGCTGTCCCCGGGCGAGCGGACGCGGGCGGCGCTGGCGTTGCTGCAGGCGCGCGGGGTGAACCTGCTGGTGCTCGACGAGCCGACCAACCACCTCGACCTCCCGGCGATCGAGCAGCTGGAGTCCGCATTGGACGGTTACCCGGGCACCCTGCTGCTGGTGACGCACGACCGGCGCATGCTGGAGGCGGTCTCCGTGACCCGGCGGCTGGAGGTCACGGAGGGCAAGGTGACGGAGCTCTGAGCCGGTCGGGCTCGGGCTGAGGACCCGGCGCGCGCCCGGGGCAGGTGCACGTCGGCGGCCGGGTGGAGGGCGAGGCCGCCGAGGTGCCACCTGGTCTCGGTCGCATCTGGCGCGGGCTGGTCCCGCGCGGTTGGCCGTGTGCTCGGGGCAGGTGTGCGCGGCGGGTGGAGGACGGCACGGTCGCCGAGATCCGCGCCGATCGGGCTCGGGCGTGGCGGCCGGGTGCGGGGCTTGCCTGCTCGGGGCAGGTGCAGGCCGGTGACTGGAGGCTGGCCCGGTCGTCGAGGGCTGCGCCCGCTGGGCTCGGGCGTTGCGGCGCCCGCGGCCCGCCGCCTGGTCGGCGCACTGGCCGGCCGGGCCCGGTAGCCGGGCGAGCCCGCCTCACACCCACGGCCCGCCGCGCGCCCGCCGAGCCCGAGGTGCATCGCGGGCTGAAACATCCGCTTCGCGCTCTGTTCATCCGGATGACCGGCCCGCTCCACCGGCGGCGGTTAGACAGTGTCCGTGCCGATCACTCCATCAGGTGACTTCCACCGCCGCCGGTTCCTGGCTTCCGCGTCCGCCGTCGCCGGGGCTGCCGCGCTGTCCCAGCTGCCCGCCGCCCTCGCGGCCGCCGCGCCCCGGCCGGGCGGTGGCGAGTACCCCTTCAAACTGGGCGTCGCCAGCGGGGAACCGGCCCCGACCGGCGCCGTGCTGTGGACGCGGCTGGTGCCGGAGCCGTTCACGCCGGGCGGTGGCATGCCGCCCAAGGCCGCGCCGGTCGACTGGGAGGTCGCCGCCGACGAGCGGTTCACCCGCGTCGCCGCGCGGGGGAGCACCTGGGCGCTGCCGCAGCTGGCCCACTCGGTGCACGTCGAGGCACGCGGCCTCGCGCCCGACCGCGAGTACTTCTACCGGTTCCGCTACCGCCACGACATCTCCCCGGTCGGCCGCACCCGCACCACCCCCGCCCCGGGCTCCCCAGGCGGCACGCTCGGCTTCGCGTTCGCCTCCTGCCAGTCGTGGGACAGCGGCTACTACCCCTCCTACCGCCACATGGCGCAGGAGGACCTCGACCTCGTCCTGCACCTCGGCGACTACGTGTACGAGGGCGGCATCCCGGCCGACGGCGGCTACCGCAAGGTGACCACCCCGGACGTGCTGCGCACCGTGCCGCAGGACCTGGAGCGCTGGCGCATGCAGTACGCGCTCTACAAGAGCGACCCCGACCTGCAGCTCGCGCACGCGCGCTTCCCGTGGCTGGTGGTGTGGGACGACCACGAGGTCAAGAACGACTACGCCAGCACCCGGCAGGAACACGCCGGCGACATCGCCGCCCTGCGCGCCGCCGCCTACCAGGCCTGGTACGAACACCAGCCGGTGCGCCCGCCCGCGAACCCGGCGTCGGCGGGCGGCCCGCGGATCTACCGCCGCCTGCACTGGGGCGGGCTCGCGCAGATCGACATGCTCGACGGCAGGCAGTACCGCGACGTCCCGCCGTGCGGCTGGGGCGAGGCCGACGCGTGCCCGGCCGCCTACGACCCGTCGGTCACCATGCTCGGCGCGACCCAGGAACGGTGGCTCTACGAGGGTTTCGCCGCGTCCCGTGCGCGCTGGAACATCCTGGGCAACAACGTCATGCTCGCCCGCCTCGACCACGACGGCCCAGGCGGCTCCCGGCTGTGGCACGACGCGTGGGACGGCTTCCCCGCCGCCCGCAAGCGCCTGACCGACGCGTGGCAGCAGCACGACGTGCGCAACCCGGTCGTCGTCACGGGCGACTGGCACTCCACGTTCGTCAACGACATCCACGCCGACTTCGACCGTCCCGGCTCGCCGGTGATCGGCACCGAGATCGTCGGCACCTCGATCTCGTCCAATGGGGACGGTGCGGTGTACGGGCCGTACTACGGGCCGATGATCCAGTACAACCCGCACATCAAGTTCTTCGACGGCGACCGCCGCGGCTACGTGCGCTGCCGGGTCGGCAAGAAGGAGTTCCGCAGCGACCTGCGGATGGTCTCCACGGTGAGCCGCGCCGACGCGCCGGAATCCACAGTGGCCTCGTTCGTGGTCGAGGACGGCCGTCCCGGCGCGGTCCGGGTCTGAGGGAAGGAAACCGATGAAACGACTGCTGGTGCTGATCTTCGCCCTGGTGGTGGCCGGTGGCGCGCTGCCGGCCGCGGCGGCGTCGCGGGTGCAGCCGCTCGAGCACGCCCACGCCCACAACGACTACGAGCACGACCGCCCGCTGGCCGACGCCCTCGGCCACGGGTTCACCTCCGTCGAGGCGGACGTGTGGCTGGTGGACGGCGAGCTGCGGGTGGCGCACGACCTGGTCGACGCCCGGCCCGGCCGGACCCTGACCAGCCTGTACCTCGAACCGCTGGCCGAGCGGGTGCGCGCCCACGGCGGCCGGGTGTACCCGCGGTGGCGCGAGTCGTTCCAGCTGCTGATCGACATCAAGAGCGACGGCCCGTCGGCCTACCAGGCGGTGGACGCGGCGCTGCGTGAGTTCCGGTTCATGCTCACCCGGTGGACCGGCGGGCGCGAGCACGACGGCGCCGTCGAAGTGGTCATCAGCGGCAACCGGCCACGCGCGGAAATGCTGGCGCAGCGCACCCGTTTCGCGGGTTACGACGGGCGCTTGGGCGACCTCGGCACCGGGACGCCGGCCACGTTCATGCCGCTGGTGAGCGACAACTGGGCCAACGCCTTCACGTGGCGGGGCGTGGGCCCGATGCCGGCGGCCGAGCGCGCCAAGCTGCAGGGCATCGTCGCGCAGGCGCACGCCGCCGGGTACCGGGTCCGGTTCTGGGCCACCCCCGACACCCCGGGCGCCGCGCGGGAGGCCGTGTGGCGGGAACTGCTGGCCGCCGGGGTGGACCACATCAACACCGACGACCTGGCCGGCCTGCGGGACTTCCTGCTGACCCACGACCCGGCCGAGCGCCGGGCGGCGTGATCGCGCGCCGAGGGGCACGCGGCGGGTAGCGCTCTTGAGCCGCACGCCGGGGATGGCTACTCTCCAGTAGGTAGCCGCTTCCCACGGAGGAAGACCATGCGCGCTCCCGCCTTCCTGCTCGGCGCCGTCCTGCTGGCCGGTCTCCTCACCGGGCCGCCGGCCGCGACCGCGGCGCCCGCGCTGCGGGAGGTCCTGCTCGTCGGCAACAACTGGGAGGGCACGGCCGACGTCCTCGCCGCCACCGGGGACTTCCACCGCATCGGCCGCATCGACGTCATCCCGGACCGGGACGAGCGGCTCCGCGAGATCCACCTCGACCCGGTCCGGCTCGCGTTCTTCCTGGGCATCCGGCACACCGTCGGGGAGGGGCACGACCAGTTCGCCGACGACATGTACGCCACGCCCGACGGCTCGGCGATCGTGGTGTCCCGCCCCAGTTTCGCCGACGTCGTCTCGATCGACGCCGGCACCGGGGCGATCAACTGGCGCTTCCCCGTCTCCGGTTTCCGGGCCGACCACATGGCGGTCTCGCCGGACGGGCTGCGCGTGGCGGTGTCGGCGTCCACCAGCAACCGGGTGCACGTGCTCGACATCCGCACCGGCGCCGAACTCGGGTCGTTCGCCACCGGGGACAAGCCGCACGAAAACGTGTTCTCGGCGGACGGGCGGTACCTGTGGAACATGTCCATCGGGGAGGTCAACAACGACCTCGACGCGCCGATCCTCGACCCGCTGAAGGGCGACCGCCGCATCACCGTGGTCGACGCCGCGACCTTCCGGCAGGTGCGGATCATCGACATGCGGCCGCGGCTGGACGCGTTCGGCCGTGCCGACCACTCGGACGCGGTGCGGCCGGTCGCGTTCAGCCCGGACGAGTCCACTTTGTACTTCCAGGTTTCGTTCTTCAACGGGTTCTTCGAGTACGACGTGCGCGGTGACCGGATCACGCGCATGAAGACGCTGCCGGAGAACCCGGCGACGAGCGACGACCGCACGACCTTCGTCAACGACTCGCGCCACCACGGCCTGTCGATGAACCCCGCGGGCACGAAGCTCTGCGTGGCCGGCACGATGGACGACTACGCGACGATCGTCGACCGCGCGACGCTGCGGGAGGGCCCGCTGGTGACGGCGAGCAAGCCGTACTGGGCCACGGTCAGCGGGGACGGCGCCGCGTGCGTGATCTCGGAGAGCGGGACGGACCAGGTGACCGCGATCGACTTCGCGACCGGGCGGAAGATCACCTCGGTTCCGGTGGGCGATCACCCGCAGCGGGTGCGGCTGGCGCGCCTTCCCGCGAACTGGCCGGGCCGGTGATCGGTGCGGGCGTCTCGCCGCCGGTGACCACCCGCGGCTGGCGCGCCTTCCCGCGGGCTGGTCAGGCCTTCGGCTTGCGGCGTGAGGTCGCCGAGCGCGGCGGTGCCGCGCGCATCCGCTCGCGCACCCCGCTCAGGATGCCGCTCAGGGTGGTGAGGTCGCGCCGCGACAGCCCCTCGAACAGCATCGTCCGCACCACCTCGACGTGCCCGGGCAGGACGCGCGCCACCATGTCCCGGCCGGCGTCGGTGATCGTCACCGTCACGCTGCGCTCGTCGTCCTCGGACGGGCGGCGCGTGACCAGCCCGGCCTTGTCCAGCAGCCCCGCCTGGTAGGTCAGGCCGCTGCGGCTGTAGACCACCCCGTCGGCCAGGTCCGTCATCCGCTGGCCGCCGCCGGGGGAGTTCGCGAGCCGGGCGAGGATCTGGAACTGCACCCAGCTGAGCGGCCCGGCGGCACGCAACTGCTGTTCCACCGCGTGCTGCAGGAGGCTGCTGACCTCCATCAGCGCGAAGTAGGCGTCCAGCTGCTCGGCGTCCAGTGCGTCGTGGCTCACATCCGGATTCTACTTGCTTCGACTTCGAAGCGTGCTACGGTCTACATATGCTTCGAATTCGGAGCAAAAATCGAGGAGAGATCATGCGAGCAGTGCGGTACCACGAGTACGGCGGAGCCGAAGTCCTGCGTCCCGAGGAGGCCGAGCGCCCGGCGCCCGGGCCGGGCCAGGTCCTGGTGCGGGTCGCGGGCACCAGCTTCAACGGCGTCGACGCCCTGATCCGCGCCGGTGTGCTGCGGGAGGTCTTCCCGGTGCGCCTGCCCCACATCTCCGGCGTGGACGTGTCCGGCACCGTCGCGGAGACCGGGGACGGCGTGACCGGCTTCCGGGCCGGCGACCCGGTGATCGGGTTCCTGCCGATCATCGACGGCGGCGCGGCCGCCGAGTACGTCCTCGCCCCGGCCGAGGTGCTCACCGCCGCGCCGGAGTCCGTCCCCGCGGCCGACGCCGCGGCCCTCCCGGTGGTGGGGCTCACCGCCTGGCAGGCCCTGTTCGAGCTGGGCGAGGTGCGGGACGGGCAGCGCGTGCTGGTCAACGGCGCGGGCGGCGCCGTCGGCGGGTACGCGGTGCAGCTGGCCGCCCAGGCCGGGGCGACGGTCGTCGCCACGGCCCGCGAAGCCCATGCCGAGCGGCTGCGGTCCTACGGCGCGGCGCGGGTCGTCGGCCACGGTGACTGGGACGCGGTGCGCGAACCGGTCGACGTGGTGGTGAACCTGGCGCCGGCGACCCCGCCGGAGCTGACCGCGCTGGTGCGCGAGGGCGGCATCGTGGTGAGCAGCGCGACGCCGCCGGAGCCGGACGAGTCCCGCGGGGTGCGAGCCGCCCGCGTCTTCGTCCGCAGCGACGCCGGGCAGCTGCGCCACCTGGTGCGGGAGGTCGACGCCGGACGGCTGCGCATCCACGTCGCCGACCGCCGCCCGCTGCACGAACTGGCCGCGGTCCACGAGGAGGCCGCCGCCGGGAAACTCGCCGGCAAGACGGTGCTGCTGCCCTGACCGGCGCTGGAGGGGTGGCCGTGTCGTGACTCCTGGTCCGGCGCCGGACCAGGAATCACGAGTCCACATCGGACGATCACCGGCGCAGTTCGGCCACCTTGTCCAGCCAGCCCAGCTTGTGCGGGTTGTTGATCCCGTAGATGCGGGTGATCCGGCCGTTTTCGACCACCAGGCTCAGCGCGGCGGCCGAGCCCTCGACGTCGAGCCGGACGCCCGGCATCCCGTTGACCCAGGTGGCGCTCGCGGTGAACCCGGTGCGCTCGGCGGCGTGGGCGAGCAGCGTCGCGACCCGCTCGGCGCCGATGACCGGCTTGCGCGCCGCCGGCACCACGCCACCGCCGTCGGAGATCACCACCACGTCCGGGGCCAGCACGTCCACCAGAGCGCGCACGTCACCGTTGGACACGGCGGCCAGGAAGCGGTCCACGGCCGCCTGCTGCTGCGCCCGGTCCACCTGCATCCGCGGCCGCCGCGCGGCGACGTGCTCCCGGGCGCGGTGCGCGATCTGCCGCACCGCCGCGGTGCTCTTCCCGACCGCCTCGGCGACCTCCGCGTAGGACAGGTCGAACACGTCGTGCAGCACGAACGCCGCCCGCTCGGCCGGGCCGAGCGTCTCCAGCACGGTGAGCATCGCGATCGACACGTTCTCCGCCAGCTCCACGTCCTCGGCCACGTCCGGGGTGGTCAGCAGCGGTTCGGGCAGCCATTCGCCGATGTAGTCCTCGCGCCGCCGGGACACCGACCGCAGCCGGTTCAGCGCCTGCCGCGTCACCACCCGCACCAGGTACGCCCGCGGGTCCCGCACCTCCGCCTGGTCCACCTCGGCCCAGCGCAGCCAGGTCTCCTGCACCACGTCCTCGGCGTCGGCCGCGGAGCCGAGCATCTCGTAGGCCACGGTGAACAGCAGGCTGCGATGGGTGACGAACGGGTCGGTCACGGTTCCTCCTCGGGTCGCTCGGCATGCAGACACCGCCCGGCGCGCGGATGTGACACCCCGGTTCAGATCCGGTTCAGGTAAAGGAACAGCCGCCGCGCGATGGCCTGGTCGGACAGCCCCTCGGCCATCAGGGCGAGCACCGGGTGCTCGCGTTCGGTGAGCCGCTCCAGCCGCCGGTCCGGGCCGGCCAGCAGCTTGCGGGCGTAGAGCTGCTCGACGTGCTGGGAGAGCACCAGAACCGGCAGCCCGGGCACCTCCCGGCGCGCGGCGAGCGCGGCTTTGAGCCCCTCGTCGGACTGGGTGGGCGGCATGCGGACGTCCACGACGGCGGCGTCCGGCCGCCACTTCAGCAGCGCGTCGAGCGTCTCCGGTCCGGTGGCCGCCGTCGCCACCACCTCGTGCCCGTAGGCCTCGAGCAGGCGGACCAGCCCGTCCCGCAGCAGGTAGAGGTCCTCGGCTACCACGATTCGCACGGCACCATCATCCTCACCGTGGTCGGACCGCCCGCGGGGCTGGTGATCGCCAGCGCCCCGTCGAACACCGCGAGGCGGCGGCGCAGCCCGGCGAGACCGCCGCCGTCCGGCTCGCGCACGCCGCCCCGGCCGTCGTCGGAGACCTCGGCGACCAGCCCGGCCCCGTCGTGGGCGAGGCGGACGTGCGCGCCGGTCGCGTGGCCGTGCTTGACCGCGTTGGTCAGCAGCTCGGCGATGCCGAAGTACACCGCCGACTCGACCGGCGGGTCCAGACGCAGCTCGTCGGCCTCGACGGTCACGTCGAGCGGCGTGTCCAGCGTGAGCGCGCGCACCGCGTCGGCGAGGACGCGCTCGGTCAGCACCGGCGGGCTGATGCCGCGGACCAGGTCGCGCAGTTCGGCCAGGGACGACACGGCCCCGGCGCGGGCTTCGCGCAGCAGCGCCCGAGCTCTGTCCGGATCGGACTCCATCAGTTTCTCCGCGGTGGCCAGCGAAAGCCCGAGCGCGACCAGCCGTGCCTGCGCGCCGTCGTGCAGGTCCCGTTCGATGCGGCGGATCTCCGCGGCCTGCGCGATCGTGGTGTCCGCGCGCTGGGCGGTCAGCTCGCCGACCCGGTCCGCGAGCGCCATCGCCGGGGTGGGGCGCAGGAAGCGGACGGCGACCGGTCCGGCGACGCGCCAGGCGAACGGTGCGGTGGCGAGGGCCACCGCCACCCCGAGAACCACCGCGGGCACCGAGAACCACCGGACCGCGGCGGCGATCCCGGCCGGCGGCACGGCCGCCGCCAGGCCCGCGGTCACCGGGGCGATCGCGGTGAAGCGCAGGTCGCGCCACCGCGCCGGATCCCGCCACCGGAGCCGCCACTGCTGGTCCAGGCGGGCGTCGCGCTCGGTGCGCTCGTAGGAGTGGCCGTTCCACCAGAAGCCGGTGGACAACCGCACCACCGGCGGCATCTCCCGGTAGCCGGCGGGGATGACGGTGCCCGTCCACTTCGCCACGAGCGACCGGAAGATCCGGCACACCGGCCGGGCGAGCAGCAGCGTCGCGACGGCCGCCCACAGCACCGGCGGTATCCACGTCCACGGACCGTCCCACCACAGGGCCAGCGCCACGGCGGCCGCCCACACGGCCGGGACCAGCATGCTGACGACCAGGACCACCACCGCTCGCCAGAATCCCACCACCACGTTTCGCACGGGTCCACTGTGCACCGCGGAACGCCGGGCCGGTACCGGATCGGCGCGGAAGTGGGGCTGGACCCACCCGGCTGGGCGCCCACCCGCACCCCCCGGGGGCGCGGTCACCGGCTCACGCGCCCTCCAGCAGCCGGCCCCCGTCCAGGTGCAGGCGGCGCTCGATGCCGATGCCGGCCAGGAAACGTTCGTCGTGGCTGACGACCACGAACGCGCCCCGGTAGGCGTTCAGCGCGGCCTCCAGCTGGCCGGTGCTCACCAGGTCCAGGTTGTTCGTCGGCTCGTCCAGCAGCAGCAGCTGCGGCGCGGGCTCGGCGAACAGGACGCACGCGAGCGTCGCGCGCAGGCGTTCGCCGCCGGAGAGGGCCCGCGCCGGCAGGTGCACCCGCGCGCCGCGGAACAGGAAGCGCGCCAGCAGGTTCATCCGATCGGCCGGGAGCATGCCGGGCTCGGCCGCGGCCAGGTTCTCCGCCACCGTGCGGTCGTCGTCGAGCAGGTCCAGCCGCTGCGACAGGTACGCGACCCGCCCACCGGCCCGCCGGATCGACCCGTGGTCGGGCTCCAGATCACCGCTGATCAGCCGCAGCAGCGTCGACTTGCCCGACCCGTTGGGCCCGGTCAGCGCGATGCGTTCCGGCCCGCGCACCGCCAGGTCCACGCCCGCGCCGAACAACTCCCGCTTGCGCAGGCCCTCACCGAGGAACAGCGTGCGCCCCGCGGGCACCGCGGTCCGGGGGAGTTCCAGGACGATCTTCTGGTCCTCCCGCAGCGACCGCTCCGCCTGGTCCAGCTTCGCCTTCGCCGCGTTGACCCGCGCGGCGTGCGTGCCGTCGGCCTTGCCCGCCGACTCCTGCGCGTTGCGCTTCAACGTCCCCGCGACGATCTTCGGCAACCCGGCGCTGGCGACGTTCCGCTGGGCGGTGCTCGCCCGCTTCGCGGCCCGCTCCCGGGCCTGCTGCATCTCGCGCTTCTCCCGCTTGACCTCCTGCTCGGCGTTGCGGATGTTCTTCTCGGCGACCTCGCGCGCGGCCTGGACGGCCTGCTCGTACTCGGTGAAGTTCCCGCCGTGGAAGGTGATCCCGCCGGCGTCCAGCTCCGCGATGCGGTCCATCCGGTCGAGCAGCGCCCGGTCGTGGCTCACCACGAGCAGGCAGCCGGGCCAGTCGTCGAGCACGGCGAGGAGGCGGCGGCGGGCGTCCAGGTCGAGGTTGTTGGTGGGCTCGTCGAGCAGCAGCAGGTCGGGCCGCTTGAGCAGCTGGGCGGCGAGCCCGAGCGACACGACCTGGCCGCCGGACAGGGTGTCCAGCCGCCGGTCGAGCGCGACGTGCCCGAGCCCGAGCCGGTCCAGTTGGACGCGCGTGCGTTCCTCGACGTCCCAGTCGGTGCCGATCGTGGTGAAGTGCTCCTCGGCGACGTCCCCGGCCTCGACCGCGGCGAGCGCCCGCAGCACCGGCGCGATGCCGAGCACCTCGGCGACGGTGAGGTCACCGGTCAGCGGCAGGTCCTGGGGCAGGTAGCCGAGCAGCCCGTCCACGGACACGCTGCCCGCCGACGGCCGCAGCTCACCGGCGACGAGCCGGAGCAGGGTGGACTTCCCGGCGCCGTTGGGCGCGACCAGACCGGTGCGCCCGTCCGGGAAGGTGACGGACAACCGGTCGAACACGGGGGTGTCGTCCGGCCAGGAGAAGGACAGGCCGGACACGACGATACGAGCATCGGACATGACGGAGAAACCTCGGAATGCGTGGCGGAACGGGTGGACGACGAGACGGCCACGACGGCAATATCCGCCGGTGGCCAGCTAGCTCCGGGGCTCACCCGGAGATGTCGTCTTCACCTGCCACGACGGGTCTCCTTCGCACGAGTCACTCCACCTTGATCGTAGCAGCTCCGGCGATCACCGCACGGCGTTAACGCGCGGCCCGGACCGCGCGACTCAGTGACATGGACGACGCCGACCTGTGGCGGGCCGTCGACACCCAGCGCGTGGCGATCGCGGACCTGCTGGACGGGCTGACCGGCGACGAATGGGCCCGCCCGTCGCTGTGCGAGGGGTGGACGGTGCGCGACGTCGCGGCCCACCTGGCCACCCAGTACCGGACCAGCCTCCGGGACGCGCTGGCCGCCGCGGTCCGGGCGCGCGGCGACATGAACCGGGCGATCCGCGACTCCGCGTGCACCTACCCCGGCACGGACGGGCTCGCCACGGAGATCCGCGCCCTCGCCGGGTACCGGCGGACCCCGCCGAGCATCGGCGTGCACGAGGTGCTGCTCGACATCCTCGTGCACGGCCTGGACATCGCGCTGCCGTTGGGCAAGCACCTCACCGTGCCGCCGGAAGCCGCCGCGCACGCCGCGCAGCGGCTGTGGGACAAGCCGCGGATGTTCCACGCCGCCGCCGTTTCGGCGGGCACCGCTACCGCACGACCGACAGCGGCTGGGCGGTGGGCGAGGGCCCCGAGGTGAGCGGCCCGGCGTGGGCGATCATGCTGCTGTTCGCGGGCCGCCCCGCCGCGCGGGCGCACCTCACCGGCTTGCGTTAGGCGGCGACGTCGAGCGCGGCGCGAGTTCGAGGGGACGTTCGTAGCTCGGCGAGAAGCGTTGCCCTGGCGGGGAGCCGGACGCGGGGCCGGCTCAGGCGAGTTCGGCCGAAACCACCGCGGGCAGCTCCCGCAGGCGGGCCAGCAGGTGGTCGATCTCCTCGCCCGGCAGCAGGACCGCGCAGACCATGCTGCTCTCCCGGACGCCCTCGCGGATGTCGACCGACAGTTCATGCACCGGGCGGCCCTGCTGCGACAGCGCGCCGATCAGGGCGGGGACCTGCGGGGCCCCGCCGGTGAAGTACGTGGCGATCCGGCGCCGGACGAGCAGAGCCGAACGCGGGGCCGGGGTGTCGAACGTGCTGACGGACATGGCGGATCTCCAGGAAGATCGAAAAGACCGGATGGATCCGGGCCAGGTCCCGAAGAAGAAGAGCGATCGCCGAACTGCGCGCCGGCGACCTGGGTTCAGCCGGCGCGCCGGGTTACGAGTCGCTGGGACGTCAGGCGCTGCACGGCGCAAGATTAACACGACCCCGCACCGATCGCCGAGACCCGTGATCGGGACGGGCCCGAGACCGGCCGGTTCCCGCTGGCCGTGCGCTATCCGGCCACCCGGTACCGCAGGTGTGTCACGCCGTGGCCGTCCAGCCGCCGGATCGGTTCGAGCTCGACCGGGGCGTCCTCGCGCGTGCCGAACAGCCGGCGGCCCGCGCCGAGCAGGACCGGGACGAGGTGGATCTCCATCTCGTCCAGCTCCCCGGCGGCGAGCAGCGCCTGCGCCGCGCCCGCGCCGTGCACCAGGATCGCGCCGTCGCCCGCCGCGGCCCGGGCGTCGGCGGCGCACTCGGCCACGTCGGTGTAGAACCGGGCGCTGCCGGGCGGCTCGTCGCCGGGGTCGACGTGGTGGGTGAGGACGTGGATCGGCACGCCGTCGTGGTGGTCGCCCTGCCACCGCCCGGCGAGCTCGAACGTGCGCCGCCCGGCGATCACGGCCCCGGTGGCCAGGGCCTCGCCGAACACCTGGCCGTCGGGCCCGGGGGAGTCGCGGTGGTCCAGCCAGTCGAACAACCGCCCGCCGCCGCGCCCCAGCTCCTGGCCGGGCCGGTCGTCGGGGCCGGGGATGTAGCCGTCGAGCGACATGGACATGTAGAGCCGGGTGGTCGCCATGGGACCGTCCTTCCGTTCGGGTGTCTCACCACCACGTCGGACGGCGGCGCCGCGGTTCGACAGGTTCCTAGGCCTCGTTTCCGGGGGAGAGGCCGCGCACCGCCTGGAACCCGAGCTGCGGGCCGAGACCGGTGGCGGTGGTGGCGGCGACCGGGCGCAGCAGCAGGCCGACGTGGTCGCCGGTGTCGTGCCGGGACAGGATGTCGCCCGCGAACCAGCCGGCGCAGTCGTCGAGCACCGGGGCGCCGCCCGGGCCGGGATGCCAGGCGCAGCGCGCGAACTTGTCGGTGTCGAACCCGGTGTGGCTGCCGAACAGCTCGGCCAGTTCGTGGGCCGAAGCGTCGAGCCGGTGCACGACGAGCGTGGCGGCGCGGGCGGCGACTTCGAAGGTGTGGTTGTTCTTCGACAGCCACACCATGAACCGCGGCGGGTCGATGCTGCACTGCGCGGCGAACCCGACGAGGCACCCGGCGTGCCGCCGCCCGTCGGTCGTCGTCACGACGAACATCGGGTAGTCCAGCGCGCCGACCACCGTCTCGAATCCGTCACCTGCCACCGCTCAGTTCTACCCCGTCGTGTCACACGGGGAGCGGTCGCGGTGTCTGGTGCGGACGCTCGGCGTGCTGGAGATCCTCGCCGCGATCGGGCTGATCCTGCCCGCGCTGACCGGGATCGCGCCGGTGGTGGTGCTGGTGACCGCGGTGTGCTGGATCGCGCTGATGATCGGCGCGATGGTCACGCACCTCCGCTACGCGGGCGGCGCCAGGTTCGCCCTGCTGAACCTGACCTACCTGGCGATCGCGGCGTTCCTCGCGCTCGGCCGCTTCGGGTTCGAGCCGTTCTGATCAGCGTCCCAGGATCATCTCGATGTTCTCCATGATCCCGGCCGTGTCGCCCAGCCCGCCCAGCACGATGACCTTCATCCGCGCCCGCTCCTCGTCGTAGGCGGTTTCCAGGCGCAGCGGCTGGTCCTCCGAGCTGCGGTTGGCCGTGGCGGCCATCAGCAGCGTCGCCAGGCGGCTCGCCGTCTCGGGGCTGATCGCGTCGATCTCCACGATGCTCGACACGTCCACGTGCCGCGCGCCCGGTTCGCGCGGCGCGGCGGTCGCGGTGCGGCCGGTGAAGGCATCCAGGTCCTTCTGCGCGATGCGGTACTGCTTGCCGATCCGGACCGCGTGCAGGCGCCCGTCGCGGACGTACCCGCGCACGGTCCGGACGTGCAGGCCGAGCATCGAGGCGACCTGGTCCACCGAGTACAGCTTTTCTTCCACAACCGGACCCTACACAGGAGGATGGGGAATGTTAGGGAGCGTCCTCACGGGTCCACGGTCAGCACGAGCTTGCCGAACTGGTCACCCGCCGCCAGTCCGGCCAGTGCGCGTGGGCCGTCGTCCAGGGGGAAGGTGCCGTGGACCACCGGCCGGATCCGGTGTTCGGTCACCAGGGCGAGCATCCGGTCGAACTCCCGCGCGCTGCCCATCGACGTGCCCAGCACGCTGATCTGGCGGAAGAACATCTCGCGCAGCGACAGACCGACCTCCGCGCCCGTCGTCGCCCCGAGCGACACCAGCCGCCCGCCCGGGCGCAGCACCGACAGGCACTTGCCGAACGTGGCCGAGCCGACGCTGTCCACGACGAGATCCACCGGCCCCAGCGCGGCACGCCAGTCCTCGGCGCTGCCGATCGCGTGATCGGCTCCCAGTTCCCGTGCCCGGCGGCACTTCCCCGGACTGCGCGAGGTCACGCTGACCGTCGCGCCGGCGGCCTTGGCCATCGCCAGCGCGAAGGTGGCCACCCCGCTGCCGATGCCGGGCAGCAGCACGTGCTCGCCCGCGCGGAGACCGCCGCGGGTGAAGAGCGCGCGGTAGGCCGTCAGCGCCGCCAGCGGCAGGGTGGCCGCCTCGGCCCAGCCGAGGTGCGCCGGCTTGGGCGCCACGTTCTTCGCCGGCACCACGACCTGCTCGGCGAACGTGCCGTCGGTGGGGACCCCGAGGATGGCGGGGACCTCCGGCACGTCACCGGGCTCGTCCCAGCCCAGCGACGGGTTGACGACGACCTCGGTGCCGGGAGCCACCGCGGCCCCGGGCCCCGCCGCGACGACCACGCCCGCGCCGTCGGAACCCAGCACGACCGGCGCGTCACCCGGACCACGGGCGTCGACGAGGAACAGGTCGCGGTGGTTGAGACCAGCCGCGCGGAGAGCGACCACGACCTCACCCGGCCCCGGCCGCGGCGCGGGCACCTCCGCCACCCGCACACCTTCCAGTCCCGCCGCGTTCCCGTGCACCACCGCCGTCATCGTTGTCACGCCGGCGAAACTAGCAGCGGCCCGGCGCCCGCCTCGACGCATCGCGAAGTGGGTCACAGCAGGGAATTTCCAGATGGTGAAGCGTGCGCGCGATGCCCGCACGGCGGTTCGGACAGTCGCATGCGGACGGTGGCGCCGTCAGACCGGCACGGCCGCCCTGCCCGGGGACAGCACCCCGGCGGCGATCGCGGCCACCGCGGCGGTCACGGCGAACACGACGAACCCGCCGCGGAACCCGGTCAACGTTTCCCCGACCAGGCTCGCCGCCGCGACGCTCGACACCACCGCCGCCCCCAGTGACGCGCCGAACTCGTGGAACGTGCTCACGATGCCCGACGCGATCCCGGCCTCGTGCGGCGCGACCTGTCCCAGCGCCGTCGCCGACGCCACCACGAACAGCACCCCGGTGCCGGCGCCCGCGACCGCGATGCCGATCGCCACGACCGCGGCGTTCATCACCAGCGCCGGGATCGCCAGGCCGATCGCGGCGACCAGCAACACGGCCACGGCCAGCGGGCGCGCGCCGAAGCGGCCGATGACCCGCCCGGTGAGGTTGGCCGCGGCCATCGTCAGCAGCGCGACCGGCAGGAACAGCAACCCGGTCACCAGCGCGCCGAACCCGCGCTCCTGCTGGAAGTAGAAGGTGCCGAGGAAGAACACCGCGACCGTCAGCGCCGTCGCCATGAGGATGAGGAACGTGCCGGTCGCCACCGGACGACGGGCCAGCAGCCGCACGTCCATCAGCGGCGCCCGCGTCCGCCGCTGCCACGCCGCGAACACCACGTAGCCGACGGCGGCCGCCGGCACCAGCCAGCCCGTCGTCGCCGTCAGCCAGCCCTGGTCACCGGCGTTGATCAAGGCGTACACCAGCGCCCCGGACGAGGCGGTGACGAGCAGCGCGCCCAGCACGTCCAGCCGCCCGCCCGGGGCCGCGGCCGCGCCACGCGGCAGCATCCGCGCCAGGGCGGCGACGATGACGAGCCCGATCGGCACGTTGATCCAGAACACCCACGGCCAGCCCGGCCCGGCGGTGAGCAGCCCGCCCAGCAGCACGCCGAGGGCCGCGCCCCCGCCGCCCAGCGCCGACCACACACCGAGCGCCTTGTTCCGCTCGTCACCGTCGAACAACGTCACGACCAGCGACAACGCCGACGGCGACAACAACGCGGCGCCGACACCCTGCGCGACCCGCCCGCCCAGCAGCACGCCGGAGCTTTCGGCGAGCCCGGTCGTGAGCGAGGCCAGGGTGAAGATCAGCAGGCCGGCGAGCGCGATCCGCTTGGCGCCGGCGAGGTCGGCGAGGCGGCCGCCGAGCAGCATCAGGCCGCCGAAGGTCAGCGTGTACGCGCTGACCACCCAGGTCATCGCCGCGCGGCTCATGCCCAGGTCGGTCTCGATGTGCGGCAGCGCGATCGCCACCACGGTGACGTCGAGGATCAGCATCAGCTGGGCGACGCCGAGGAAGCCGAGGATGCGCCACCGCAACGGGTGCCCGCCAGGTGCCGCGAAGGAATCCGACATGATCAACTCCGAGTTAACTCGTACGACTCAGTACGACTTGCAACCGGAATGCTAACTCGTACATTCCAGTACGAGCTAGACTGTGGTGGTGAGCACTTCCGCACGACCGCGTCGGCGCGGCGACGCCGAACGCAGCATCGCCCGCATCGTCACCGCCGCCCGGGAGGTCCTCGGCCGGGATCCGGACGCGAGCATCGACGACATCGTGAAGGCCGCCGGGGTCGGCCGGATGACGCTGTACGGGCACTTCCCGAACCGGGCGGCGCTGGTCGAAGCCGCCCTCGCCGACGCGCTGCGGGCCGGGGAGGAGGTCCTGTCCACGGTTGACCTCGACGGCGACGCGCGTGACGCGCTGGCCCGGCTGATCGCCCCCAGCTGGGCGCTGGTGGCCGAGTCGACGAAGCTGCTGCAGGCCGCCGAGGGGCTCCTGCCGGCGGCCCGGATCCGCGAGCTGCACGGGGAAGCCGCCGACCGGGTCGAGGACCTGATCCGAAGGGGGCAGCGGCAGGGCGTGTTCCGGACCGACCTGCCGATCACGTGGCTGGTCAACGTCGTGCACTACGTCCTCAACGGAGCGGCGGAGGAGACCCGCGCCGGGCGGCTGAGCGCCGACGACGCGCCGGGCGTCGTGGCCGCGACGGTCCGGTCGTTGCTGTCGGACTTGCCTTGACGTGCGCGTCAACCCGCAGAATGGCGCCGGTGTTCACACGAGCAGAACTGGATTACCTCGCCACGCAGCGCATCGGACGGCTCGCCACGGTGTCGCCCGGCGGGCAGGTGCAGAACAACCCGGTGAACTTCTTCGTCGACGACGGCACGATCGTCATCGGCGGGCACGCGCTGGGGGCGTCGAAGAAGTTCCGCAACATCCAGCGGGGCAGCACGGTCGCGTTCGTGGTGGACGACCTGGCGAGCGTGGACCCGTGGGTGCCGCGGGGCATCGAGGTGCGCGGCACGGCGGCGGCGCTGACCGGCCAGGAGCCGCCGGTGCCGTACTTCTCGCGGGAGACCATCCGGATCACCCCGGAGCGGATCATCGCCTGGGGACTGGACGGCCCCAGGGTGAGCCGCAGAGCGTGACCCGGCGCGGCACCTGCTGAGGAACCGAGGGCGATGGAGGGCCGCAACGGGCGCGTGCGCGCGCCGCATGGGGCTTTGTGGCGCTGCTGGGCGAGTGCACGCCGCGCGTGGGCTTTGTGGCGTGGCGCGGATGCGCGCCGCGCGACGCGGCACGGTGCGCGTGCCCGCGGGACCTTGTGGCGCTGCGGCGGCGTGCACATCCGGTGGGTTGCCGCGCGCGTGCGCATCCGGCGGGGCCTGGTGGCCCTGCCGCGCCGCAAGGCCCCGCGCCTTGACGGGCCCCTCGGTGTTCGGCTTCCGCGCCGTCGCGGTGCGTTCCTTACGCGGGTTGGGTTTCCGTGATCAGCTCCTCCAGTTCCAGCCGGGCGCCGGTCTCGTGTTCGGTGGTGTAGGTCTTCTCGCCGAGGGCTGTGCGGGCCGCGTGTTCGATGCGGTCCACGTCGCCGCGTTCGGCGGGGGGCAGGGGGGCTCCGACGGAGCGGCGGGAGACGTCGGCGGCGCCCAGCAGCCGTGCGGCCAGTGCGTGATCCCCGGCCAGGGCGTGCGCGCCGGCCAGGCCCTCCAGCGCCAGCGCGACCGCCCGCGGGTCCGTGCCGCGCCGGGCGATCTCCAGCGCCCGCCGGTGCCAGGTGAACGCGCCGTCGGCGTCGCCGCGCAGCTCGGCCACGAAACCGAGCTCGTCGCACACCAGCGTGTTGCCCGGCTCGTGTTCGACGAGCCCGTGCCACTCCAGCAGCACCCGCAACTGCCGCTCCGCCTCGTCGAGCGCGCCCTCCCGGCGGGCCCCCAGCGCGAGACCCGTGCGCGCGTACATCTCGCCCGGCGTGAACCCGCTCTCCACCGCCACCCGCCGCGCCCGCTCGTGCAGGCGCCGCGCCTCCGCGAAATCCCCGGCGAGCAGCGCGGTGCGGCCCAGCCACGACAACTGGTAGGACACCTCCGGCCACAGCCCCAGCTGTTCGGCCCGCTCCAGGCTCTCGGTGTGCAACCGCTCCGCGTCGGCGTAACGGCCCTCGAACGACGCCAGCGTGCCCAGCACGAACGACGCCTGCACCTGCCCCCACCGGTCACCGACCTCGGCGAAGATCGCGGCGCTCTCCGCCGCGGCCGCGGACGCCCGGCCCAGCTCGCCGCGCGCGATCAGCTGGCTGGCCGACTCGGCGAGCCCGGCCGCCGTGCCCCAGCGGTCACCCAGCGCGGCGAACCCGTCGAGAGCCGCTCCGGTCAGCTTCGACGCCCCCGCCAGATCCGCGACCGTGCCCAGCACGTACCCGAGGAACCACAGCGCCCGCGACCGCACCGCCACGTCGGGAATCCCCGCGGCCTCCTCGGCCACCGCCGGGTAGACACGCCCGCCGGCCAGCACCTCGAGCCCCGCCAGCCACGCCCGCGCGGCGGCCCGCCGGCCGGGCGCCACCTCACCCGGCACCGCGAGCGCCGCCCGCAACGACCGCAGCGCCTCGCCCAGCCGCCCGCGCAGGAACCAGTACCACGCCAGGCTCGTCACCAGCCGCAACGCCTCGTCCGCAGCGCCCTGCCGGACGAGCGTGTCGAGCGCCGCGCGCAGGTTCGCGGCCTCCGCGTCCAGCCTCTCCAGCCAGTGGCACTGACCGCTGCCGCGCAGCAACGGATCGGCCCGTTCCGCGAGCGCCGCGTAGTACCGCGCGTGCCGCGACCGGACCGGCTCGGCCTCGTCCGCCTCGATCAGCCGCTCCAGGCTGTACGCGCGCACCGACTCCAGCAGCCGGTACCGCGGGCCCAGCTCCCCGTGCTCGGACACCACCAGCGACCGGTCGACCAGCCGCCCCAGCACGTCGACCACCGTGCCCGGCTCGTCCCCGCACACCTCCTCGGCGGCCTCCAGCCCGCACCCCTCGGCGTGCACCGCGAGCCGCCGCAGCGCCCCGCGCTCCGAAGTGGACAGCAGCTCCCAGCTCCAGTCGATCATCGCGCGCAGCGTGCGCTGCCGGGCCGGCGCGCCCCGCGCCCCGGTGGCGAGCAACCGGAACCGATCACCCAGGCGCGCGAGCAGCTCGTGCACCCCCAGCGCCCGCACGCGCGTGGCCGCGAGCTCCAGTGCCAGTGGCAGCCCGTCCAGGGTGCGGCAGATCGCGGCGACCGCGTGCACATTGCCTTCGGTGAGCGCGAACCCGGGCGCCGTGGCCGCCGCCCGCGCGACGAACAGCCGCACCGCGCTGAACTCGCGCACCGACGGCAGCACCTCCGCGGCCGGCCGCTCCGGATCGGCGTGGCCCGCGGCGGGAATGCCCAGCGGCGGCACCGTCCACAGTGTCTCGCCGGTGAGGCCGAGCGGTTCCCGGCTGGTGGCGAGGATCCGCAGGTCCGGCGCCGCGGCGAGCAGCCGGGCCGCCAGCGCGGCGACGGGCTCGACGAGGTGCTCACAGTTGTCCAGCACCAGCAGCAGCCGCCGGCCCCGCACCGCATCCGCCAGCCGCGCCGTCAGATCACCGGCGTCGTCCCGCACCCCGAGCACCGCGGCGACGGCTTCGGCGGGCCGCGCCGGACCGTGCTCGTCGAGCCCCGCGAGCTCCACCAGCCACACCCCGTCGGGCGCGGTCAGCCCCGCCGCGATCTCCAGCGCCAGCCGGGTCTTCCCGACCCCGCCCGGACCGGTCAGCGTCACCAGCCGCGACCGCTCCAGAACCTGCCGGACCTCCCGCACCGCCGTCTCCCGGCCGATCAGATCCGTCAGCGGCACCGGCAGGTTCGACCGCGCGGCCGCGGGCGGCGGGTCCAGGGCCGGGTCCTGCCGCAGGATCGCCTGCTGCAGCTCGCCCAGCTCCGGCCCCGGCTCCAGGCCCAGCTCGTCGGCCAGCCGCTCGCGCAGATCCGTGTAGGACGCGAGCGCCTCACTCTGCCGCCCCGACCGGTACAACGCCCGCATTTGCAGCGCCCGCAACCGCTCGCGCAGCGGGTGCTCCGCCACGAGATCACCCAGCTCGCCCGCCAGCTCCGCGTGCTCGCCGAGCGCCAGCCGCGCTTCGGCCAGCTCCTCGACCGCCGCCAGCCGCTCCTCCTCCAGCCGCTGCGCGTACCCGGCCGCGAACGGTTCCTCCGCGAAATCCGCCAGCGCCGGCCCCCGCCACAGCGCCAGCGCCTCCCGCAGCAACGCGGCCGTGCTCGCCGGATCCCGGCTCGCCTTGGCCCGCCCCACCAGCGCCCGGAACCGGCGGGCGTCCACGGCGTCCTCCGGCACCCGCAACGCGTAGCCCGGCGGCTGCCGCACCACCAGCTCGCGGGCGCCCGGCTCGGCCCGCTCCAGCGTGCGGCGCAGCTGCGAGATCTTCGTCTGCAACGTGTTGGCCGGGTTGCCCGGCAGCCGCTCGCCCCACAGGTCGTCGGCCAGGCGCGCCACCGAGACCGGCCTGCCCTCGTGCACGAGCAGGTCGGCCAGCAGCGCGCGCACCTTGGCCTCCGGCACCGCCACCGCGGCGCCGGAGGCCGCCTGCACGGCGAGCGGACCCAGCACTGAAAACCTCACGGAAGCGACAGTAGCGGGCACCACCGACAGAAAACCGTGCGTGAACCGTGCGAGGCCACCGGCACGGTGATCACATGACCACAGACAAGCCATCCGTCACGGTGCTCGGCCTCGGCGCCATGGGCACCGCACTCGCCGGAGCGCTGCTGTCCGCGGGCCACCCGGTGACCGTGTGGAACCGGACCGCGGCCAAGGCCGACGCCCTCGTCGAACGGGGCGCCGCGCGGGCCGCCAGCCCCGCGGAGGCCGTCGCCGCGAGCCAGATCGTCGTCGCGTGCCTGCTCGACTACGACTCCGTCCGCGAGGTGCTCGGCACCGAGTCCCTGCGCGGCCGCACCCTCGTCAACCTCACCAACGGCACGCCCGGCCAGGCGCGCCGGTTCGCCGAGTGGGCCGCCTGCCAGGGCGCCGACTACCTCGACGGCGGCATCATGGCCGTGCCGCCGATGATCGGCACCCCGGCCGCGTTCGTGCTCTACAGCGGATCGGCCGGCGCGTTCGACCGCGCCCGCCCCGCGCTGGACACCTTCGGCGAAAGCATCTTCCTCGGCGAGGCCGTCGGCCGCGCCGCGCTGACCGACATCGCGCTGCTCACCGGCATGTACGGGATGATCGCCGGCTCCCTGCAGGCCTTCGCGCTCGTCACCGCCGACGGGGTGCCCGCCACCGACTTCGCGCCACTGCTGACCCGCTGGCTGCAGGCCATGAGCGGCTGGGCCGACGGCGCCGCGAAGCAGCTCGACAGCGGCGACTACGCCACCGGCGTCGTCTCCAACCTCGGCATGCAGGCGGCCAGCTTCGACAACCTCCACCGCACCGCCGACGAGCAGGGCGTCCACTCCGGACTGTTCGCGCCGCTCGGCCGGCTCATGCAGCAGCGGGCCGCCGACGGCCACGGCCACGAGGACCTCACCGGAATCATCGAACTCCTCAGGAAGGACGACAACGCATGACCAGCACGACCCTGATCGGCCTGGGCCCGATGGGACAGGCCATGGTGCGGGTGCTGCTCGACCACGGCACCGAAGTCACCGTGTGGAACCGCACGAAGAGCCGCGCCGACGACGTCGTCGCCCGCGGCGCCGGTCTCGCCGCCACCCCCGCCGAGGCGGTGAAGGCGGCCGAGCTGGTGATCCTCAGCCTCACCGACTACCAGGCGATGTACGACGTGCTCGCCGACGCCGGCGAGGCACTGGCCGGACGCGTCGTGGTGAACCTCAGCTCGGACACCCCGCAGCGCACCCGGGAAGCGGCGGCGTGGCTCGCCGAACGCGGTGCGACCCTGGTGGCCGGCGGGATCATGGTCCCGGCGCCGCTCGTCGGAGCGGAGGCCTCCTACGTCTTCTACAGCGGGCCCCGCGACGTTTTCGAGGCGCACGAGCCGGTGCTGCGGCACATCGGCCGGCCGGAGTACCTGGGGGAGGACCACGGCCTGGCGCAGCTGTTCTACCAGGCCGCGCTCACGATCTTCCTCACCTCGCTGTCGTCCTACCTGCAGGCGTTCGCGCTGCTGGAGGCCGAGGGCGCCGAGCCGGAGCGGCTGGTGCCGTTCGCGAAGGAGGCCGCGGGGCTGGGGGCGACGTACCTGGACGAGACCGTGGCGCACCTCCGCGCGCGTACCTACCCCGGCGACCTGAGCACGGCCACCATGATGGGCGCGACCGCGGACCACATCGTGCAGGCCAGCCGGGACGCGGGCGTGGACCTCGCCCTGCCCGAGGCCGTCAAGTCCCACTACGACCGCGCGATCGCGGCGGGCCACGGCCGGGACAACTGGACCAGCCTGTGGGAGGTCGTCGCCAAGCGCCGGTGATCGGTGACGGATTTTTTCCGGCGGGCTGTCGAATCCGGTGGTGCTCGATCGATGCAGTGGTGACAGCACCGCCGGATCCACCGCGGCCGCCTACGAGATCAAGGGCCGCGAGCAGGGCGAGGCCACCGCGATGCTGCTGGGGCGGGTCAGCTACCAGGCGTTCTCCCCGGTCTGGCCGGGCATGACCGAGGAGTTCGCCGGCTACCACGCGATGCCGAAGTACGTCGTGTCGGCGACGCTGCCCGCCAGTCCTGCTCGAACGGGATCCAGAAGCTGGTCTACGACGTGGTCCGGTGATCCCGCCGGGGTTCTCCGGCGGACCGCTGGTGGGCGTGGCGCCCGTAGGGCACGGCGCTCACCAGCGTCACCCGCACCGTCGCGCCGCTGGGGACCGGGTACGTCCGGGACTCGCCCTGGCGGGCGCCGGTCAGGGCGCGGCCCAGCGGGGAGTCGGGGGAGTAGACCTCCAGGTCGTCGCCCGCCCCCTCGCGCACCCCGAGGAGGAAGGTTTCCGTCTCGGGGTCGTCGTCGAACCGGACGGTGAGCACCATGCCGGGTCCGGCGATGCCGTCGTCGGGCGGGGCCTGCCCGACGACGGCGCGGCGCAGCAGGTCCTCCAGCTCGCGGGTGCGCGCTTTCCGCCGCCGCAGCCCGGTTTCCCGGTCCTCCGGGTCGTGGTCGTGTGCGGCGCGCAGCGCGGTCAGCTCGGCACGCAGGCGCGCGTATGCTTCCTCGGTCAGCCACACGGTGTCCATCGGGTTTCCTCGTTCGTTCGGCCGGGCGGCGGTGCGCCGCCGGAGCAGGGTGGCGTTCGCGTCGCCGGCGAAACCGGCCGCGACGCGCAGCAGGATGTCTCGTTCCACGCGCAGCAACGCGTTCTCCGCGCGGAGGAACTCCAGGTCCTCTGTGGATCCCATCGGCCGGCTCACCGCAGCGGGTCGAACGGCCGCAGTGCTTCCGGCTGTTTGCCGGTGACGATGCGCTCGGCGAGCAGCTTCCCGGTGACCGGCCCCTGGGTGAAGCCCCACATGCCGTGCCCGCCCGCGACGAACACGCCCGGCTCGGCGGTGGCGCCGATGACCGGGAGCCCGTCGCTGGTGACCGGTCGCGGGCCCACCCAGGTGTCGCTGCGCTCGTCCCAGCGCACGCCCGCGAAGAACGGGGCCGCCGACCGGACGATCGCCTGCACGCGCCGCTCGTCGGGTGGATCGTCGGGACCGCGGAACTCCATCGTCCCGGCCACCCGCATCGCGTCCCGGTAGGGCGTGCACGCGACGCGGACGGTGGGCAGGTACACCGGCTGCCGCAGCGGTGTCTCCGTCGGGACCGTGAAGGAGTAGCCGCGCCCGGCCCGCACCGGTACGCGGACGCCGAGTTTCCCGGCCAGGCGGCTGATCCAGGCTCCCGTCGCGAGGACGGCGACGTTGGCCGAGAAGCTCACGTTGTCGCGGGAGACGACCGTGACCGCGTGCCGGTGGTGGCGGATCGACCGCACGTCGAACCCGGCGCGGATCGTGCCGCCGCGGTGGCGCACCGAGTCGGCCAGCGCCCGCACGAACCGCGCGGGGTCGACGGGACGCTGGCCGGACAGCTGGATTCCGGCTCCGGCGCGTTCGGACAGCTGCGGCAGGCGCGCGCGGACCTCGCTCGCGGTCAGGCTGGTGTGATCGGCCCGCGCTCCGGCCGCGGTGAAGCGCCGCAGCTCGGCGAGCAGTGTCGCGGCCTCGCCTGCCGAGCCGAACACCGCGGTGACCGGGGCCTCGACGGTCTCGGCCACCACGCCGCCGCGGGTGAGGGTGTCGAAGGCGTCGAGGCAGTCGTCGTTCAGCGCCACGCCGGCGGAGACCACCCGGCGCCACGCGGGCCAGGTGCAGTGGGCGGCGAAGCGCAGCAGGAACGACCACAGCGCCGGGTCGGCGGTCCGCGGCACGTGCAGCGGCGCGTCGCGCTGCAGGAGCGAGGCGAGCCCGGCCCGCCGCACGCCGGGTTCGTTGAGCGGGATCGCGAGCCCCGGCGAGAGCCAGCCGGCGTTGCCACACGACGCGCCCGCGGCGACGCCCTTGCGGTCCAGCACGGTCACCCGCACCCCGTGTTCCTGCAGGAACCAGGCCGTCGACAGCCCGACGATCCCGGCGCCGACCACGACGGCGGAGCGTGGTCCCGCACCTCGAGCGGCCTCGTTCACCGGCAACCTCCCTGACTCGGCGTTCCGACCCGAGCATCGCGCCGCCGAGCCGGGCACAGGGTGTCCCGAACGCACAATTTGCCGGATTCGGTTTGTAGGATCCGCACATGGTCAAGCTCGACCGTCTGATCACGATCCTCGGCACCTACGGCGCCCGCCTGCTCGGGACCGCCGACCGCGAGGTCGAGCTGCGCAGCGTCGCCCTGCACGACCCGGTGCGGCAGGAGTCCGGGGTGGGCGACATCTTCCTCGCCGTCGGCGTGCCCACGGTGTCCGAGGCGATCCGGCTCGCCCGGCAGGCCCGGGCGGTGGTGCTGGTCGTGCGCACCACCGAGGAGCCCGCGCCGGACCCGGACGGGATGGCCGTGCTGGTGGCCGACCCGAGCGTGTCCTGGAGCCAGGTCGCCGGCGTGGTGTACGGGCTGGTGCTGGAGGGGCGCGAGACCGAGTCCGGCCGCGGCCCGGCCGACCTGTCCGCCCTGGCCGACACCATCGCCGCGGCGGTCGGCGGACCGGTCACCATCGAGGACCAGCTGTCCCGCGTGATGGCCTACTCCAGCGAGCAGCGCGAAGCCGATCCGGCGCGGCACGACACCATCCTGGGCCGCCGCGTGCCGGACCGGGTGCGGGCCCTGTTCGAGCGGCAGGGCGTGTTCACGCACCTCGCCCGCTCCGACGAGCCGCTGTTCGTGCCGGCCTCACCCGAGCACGGGCTGCACGGCCGCTCGGTCGTCGCGGTCCGGGCGGGCCGGGAGCTGCTGGGATCGGTGTGGGTGTCGTGCACCGCGCCGCTGGACGCCGCGCGGGCGCGCATCCTCACCGACGGGGCGCGCACGGTGGCGCTGCACCTGCTGCGCTGGCGGGTCAGCGCGGACCTGGAGCGGCAGGTCGAGTCGGAGCTGGTCATCCAGCTCCTCGAAGGCGATCCGGACGCGGACGCGGTGATCCGGAAGCTGGGCCTGCCCGCGTCCGGGCTGCGGGCCGTCGCGGTGCAGGCGCACACCGAGGCCGAGCGCAACGCCGGTCTGCTGCTCGCGTTCGAGCGCGCCACGACCGGCTTCGGGTGGTCGCGCGTCGGGCGCAGCACCCTGTTCGGCAACACCGTCTACACCGTGCTGCCCGCCGCCGATCCCGCCCCGGCGTTCCACTGGGTGCGGCAACTCGTCACCGGCCTGCCCGCGCACCTGCGCGTCACGGCCGGGGTGTCCGGGGAGTGCGAGGTCGCGGAGCTGCCGGCCGGCCGCCGGGAGTCCGACGAGTGCCTGACGTTGCACGACCGCCTCGGCCACACCGAAGCCGTGTGCTACGACGATTCCTGGCACCAGGTGCTCCTGCAGCGCCTGCGTTCCGCCGCGGCGACCGGCCGGATCCCCGCCCGCGGCCCGGTGGCGCGGCTGGCCGGACACGACGCCGCGCACGGCACCGAGCTGCTCCCGACGCTGCGGGCCTGGCTGGAGGCCCAGGGCGACCTGGCCCGCGCCGCCGCCGCGCTGGACGTCCACCAGAACACGGTCCGCAACCGTTTGCGCCGCGTCACGGCGGCGGTCCCCGGCCTGGACCTCACCGACCCCGCCCGGCGGCTGGCGATGCTGATCGCGCTGGCCGTGCACGAGTAGGTCAGCAGCAGTGCTCGCCGCGCCAGGCTTCGCGGCCTTCCTTCACCGCCACCGCGGCGATGACCAGCGCGACGACCGGATCGGCCCAGGACCAGCCGAACAGCGAGTTGAGCAGCAGCCCGATCAGCAGCACGCCGGACAGGTAGGTGCAGAGCAGGGTCTGCTTGGAGTCGGCGACCGCGCTGGCCGAGCCGAGTTCCCGGCCGGCGCGCCGCTGGGCGTTGGACAGGAACGGCATGACCAGCAGCGACACCGCGGCCAGCGCGATCCCCACCGTGGAGTGCTCGGCCGCCTCGGCGCCGAGCAGGCCGCGCACGGACTCGACGGTGACGTAGGCGGCCAGCGCGAAGAACGACACCGCGATCACCTTCAGCGCCACCCGCTCGCGGGCCTCCGGATCGGCGCCGGAGAACTGCCAGGCGACCGCGGCGGCCGAGGCGACCTCGATCACCGAGTCCAGCCCGAACCCGATCAACGCCGTCGACGAGGCGACCGTGCCGGCCGAGATGGCGACCACGGCTTCGATGACGTTGTAGGTGATGGTGGCGGCGACCAGCAACCGGACGCGGCGCTCGAGGGTGGCTCGCCGCCCGGTGGGGGCGGCGGCAGGGGCGCAGCAGTCGTCTTGCGTGGTCGCGGGCGGGTTGCGTGGCTCGGTCATGCGGTCACGCTCGGGGCCGGCTCGTCCAGGCAGGGCTCGCCGGTGTCCACCGCCAGCACGACGTGCACCAGCTCGCTCAGCGCCTTCTCCAGGTGCGGGTCCGCCAGCTCGTACCGCACCTGCCGCCCCTCGTAGGAGGCCACCACCAGGCCGCACCCACGCAGGCAGGCCAGGTGGTTGGACACGTTCGAGCGGGACAGTCCCAGCTCCGCGGCCAGCCGTCCCGGGTAGCGCACGCCGTCCAGCAGCGCGACCAGGATCCGGCATCGCGTCGGGTCGGCGAGCGCGCGGCCCAGCCGGGCCAGCGCGGCGCCCCGCGTCTCACAGGTCAGCACACGGCGAACAGTACAGCGGACGCTGACATGACGGCAAGGGGCACGGGGCCGGCGGTGATCGGCGCGGGCGCGCTACCCGGGCCGCACCCCGGCGTGGGAACGTCACTCTCGTCCGGAAGTGCCGGGGGTCAGCGGCTGAGCGGGATGCGCATGAGGTCGTTGCCGACGATCACCTCGCCGTCGAAGCCCCGGCTCGCCTGAGCGTGCCAGGACGCGTCGGGGATCGCCTTGAGGCCGGGCGCCAGGTGAGACAGAACGAGGGTGCGGACGCCGGCCGGCTGGGCGATCTCGCCGCAGAGGCGGGTGACGTCGGAGTGGCTCTCCCGGTGGTGGCGCAGCTGTTCGGGGGTGAGGCCGCCGAACTGTTCGACGATCCGCAGGTCGATCGCCTCGTGCACGAGGATGTCGGCGCCCCGGGCGAGGGTGACCATGTTCGGGGTGATGGTGGTGTCGCCGCTGATCACGACCGAGCCGTAGGCGGTGTCGAAGCGGAAGGCGAACGACGGGAACACCGGCGGGTGCCGCACGAGGATCGCGCTGACCGACACGTGATCGTCGGCCACGACCGGGAACGGCCGCATCGGCGGGGCCATCTCGCCGAGCGGGCTCGCACCGACGTCGGGCACCGCGATCTCGTGCACCCGGTACAGATCGCGGATGTCGGGCCAGGCCTCGTCGCGCATGCGGAGGTTGACGTCGTAGGCGGTGGCGGCGAGCGAGTTCGCGAAGAAGCCCGCCAGCCCGGGCGTCGGGTTGCCCGGCTCGACGGTGCCGGCCGGCTTGCCGGACGAGGGCTCGGGCAGCGCGCCGGCCGGGCCGGGGCCGTAGAAGTCGATCGGGTGGGTCAGCCCGTTGACACCACCGAACCGCAGCCACAGCAGCGTGTACAGGTCCGCCAGGTGGTCGGAGTGCAGGTGGGTGACGAAGACCTTGCCGAGCGTGCCGATGTCCACACCGGACTGCTGGAGCCGGCCGAACGCGCCGTGCCCGAAGTCGACGAGGTAGGTGCGCCCGTCGACGACGAGCGCGGTGGCGATGCCGGAGCGGCCCGCCATCGGGACCGGGCCGGCGGCGGTGCCGAGCAGTACGAGATGGGCGCCGGTGCGGGGGACCGCGGTCTCGGCGGCGGCCTGCCCGGCGCCCAGGAAGGGGAGGGCGCCGGAGACCGCGGCGGCGGATTTGAGGACGCGGCGGCGGGAGATGATCACGAAGCCGACGATACCCGTGGGTATTGAATACCGGCAAGTATCGAAACTCAGCGGATCAGGCCGCGCAGCGTGGTCGTGAAGACGGCGGCCACGGCGGCCCGGTCGACCTGCTCCGGATCGGTGCCGTGCTCCAGCGCGAGCCCGAGCCGCAGCGACTGCAGCGTCAGCGCGATCTGCTCCGGGGGCACGGCGAGTTCGATGCCGTACTCCTCGCAGGTCCGGGCGACCTGGGCGGCCAGCTCGTCGCGCAGCGCCCGGCGCACCTCCACGTAAACCGCACGCACGGCGGGATCGTGACCGGCCTGCTGGCCGATCTCGACCAGCAGCCGCCCCCAGGTGTCCTGCTCGACGATCCCGCGGGCGACGACCTCCGCGATGTCCTCCACGGCCCGCTCCGGCGCCTTCCCGGCGCGCAGTTCGAGCGCGCTCGCCGCGAACCGGGTGCGCACGTGCTGGTCGATCAGCTCCGCGAGCAGAGCCTGCTTGCTGGCGAAGTTGGAGTACACCGCACCCTTGGTGAACCCGGCGGCGTGCGCGATCTCGTCCAGCCTCGCCGCCTGGTACCCCCGCTCGGCGAACACCTTCGCGGCGGCCTCGAGCAGGCGCCGCCGCACCTCCTCGCGCGGGACGCGGGGAACCGGGCCGCTCATGTCGTCCTCGTCCGGGGCGCTGTGCACATGCGCAGGACGATACTTCCGGTATGCGCGCCGCGGATTCGCCTGGCAGCCGCTACTTCGGGTGCGCACACCGCATCCGGGTGACCACTCTTTACAGTCATGTCCGCTTTGCCGGATACTGGATCGCGAGGGGAGTACTTCCCAAGGTCCTGACCGGTCAGTACGGACACCCGTGTGTCCCCGGCAGGGCGCCCGGTCTCACCGGGTGAAGGAGACCTCGGACGCTGACCGTGTTCGAGGAGGCCCCTCCATGCCGGACCATTCCGCTGTCGCCGCTGCCGCGCCCATGTCGTCGATCGGCACGCCCTGGCTGTGGGGGATCAGCATCGCGGTGCTGCTGGCCCTGCTGGTGACCGACTTCCTGGTCACCCGGCGGCCGCACGAGGTGTCACTGCGCGAGGCCGCTGGGTGGTCGGTGTTCTACCTGACCCTGCCACTGCTGTTCGCCTTCTGGCTGTGGAGCGCGTTCGGCGGGCCCCAGGCGCTGGAGTTCGCCACCGGGTTCGTCGTCGAGAAGTCGCTCTCGGTCGACAACCTCTTCGTCTTCATGCTGCTGCTCGCCGCGTTCGCCGTGCCCGTCGAGGTGCAGCAGCGGGTGCTGCTCTACGGCATCGTCGGCGCGCTCGTGCTGCGCGGCATCTTCATCGCCGCCGGTGCCGCCCTGCTGCAGGCCGGCACGTGGGCCTTCCTGGTGTTCGGTGCGATCCTGTTCGTCTCGGCGATCAAGATCCTGCACGAGGCCCTGCGCGGCCCGGAACTCGAGCGCGACGTGTCGCGGATGCGTTCGGTCCGGCTGCTGCGCAAGCTGATGCCGGTCACCGACGACTACCGCGGCACGCGCCTGGTGGTCCGGGAACGCGGACGCCGCGCCCTGACGCCGCTGACGCTGGTGGTGGTGGCCGTCTTCGCCACCGACGTGGTGTTCGCCGTCGACTCGGTGCCCGCGGTCTACGGCATCACCGAGGACCCCTACCTGGTCTTCACCACCAACGCCTTCGCGCTGCTCGGCCTGCGTGCGCTGTACTTCGTGCTGCACACCGCGCTGGCCAAGCTCGTCCACCTCAACCACGGCCTGGCCATCATCCTGGCCTTCATCGGGGTCAAGCTCGTGCTGCACTGGGCGCACGAGGTGTGGCCCGGGGTGCCGACCATCCCGACCCCCGTTTCGCTGCTGGTCATCGTGCTGATCCTCGCCACGGTCACGGTGACCAGCCTGCGCTCCCGCAACCGCAGCGAGGAACCCGCCACGCGGAGCCGATCATGATCGACACCCTCGTCGACGCCGGCCTCATCGCCCTGCTCGTCGTCGCCACCATCATCACGGCCGCGGTCCTGATCACCGCCCGGCCACCACGCTGACCGGGCGGCGCGATCAGGGTCAGTAGATGTTCGTGTCGGTGAACGAGCTCTCGTGGCTGTTGATCTGCGCCCGCAGCGCGATCTGGTCGAACACGCGGATCTCGCGGGTGATCCGGCCGCCCTGGACCAGGAACTGCGACACCCCGATCAGGTCGACCGGCTGCCCGGTCAGCGGGCCGAACTCCGGCACGCCCCGGTAGGAGCCCTTCATCACCCACAGCACGGCGATGCGCAGCCCCGCGTACCGCTCGGCGTAGTTGGTCTGGATGTCGCGCACCTCGAACCGCGCGTCCGGGAACGGGGCGACCTGGTTGAGCAGGTCGCGCTGGTAGCCGTCCGGGCGGAGGACCGTCCGGTCGCCGATCGTGTGCAGGAACAGGTCGCGCGGCATGAAGTCGGTGACCTTGTGCAGGCGCCGCGCGTTCCACACCTCCTCGATGAACTCCAGCACCATCTCGCACTCGGGCCGGTGGTCGTCCGGGCGCGGCCCGCTGTCGCCCGCGGTCAGCACGTCGGCCGGGGCCGGCTCGGTCATCGAGCCCTCGTACCCGCGGAACCGCAGGCCCCGCGCGACCTCCGCCGGGTCCAGCCCGAGCTGCAGGCAGTCGGCGAGGTCGTCGCGCACGACCCATTCCTCCACCATCCCCCCGCGGCGGTAGAGGCAGTTGGCGATGGTGCGCTTGCGGATCGGCGCCGGTACGCCGTTCACGATGTGCGTGTCGGCGGAGAAGACGAGGTGCGAGCTGAGGAAGGCGTCATCGCCGCGGGCTTCCCACACCACGTCCTCGGCCTGGCCCACGTGTTGCGGCACCTGCGCGATCCGCATCAGGCTGCCTTCGATCACCCCGTCCCGGCCGACGACGGTGCCGAGGCCACCGTGGACGATCGAGTCCGGCTCGTAGTTGTCCACGATGTAGGAGATGTCGCGCTGGACCCAGATCCGGTCGGTGACTTCGCGGATGAAGTCGTCCGGGTCCTCGTAGGGCTGGTAGGCGACCGGATCGAGGGGCATGGCTGGGTCCTTTCCGTGCAGCGGGCCGGGGCACGCTGACTGTATCCGTATGCATGATCGTCGGCAAGAGCGAACTCCCCGCTGTGATCTGCGTCTTGACCGCACCACGTCACACACCTATGTTGCTCTCCATACGTATGCAAACGGCTCAGCCGTTGTGGCACAATGGAGGTGTCATGTCCACCGTCGCGCCGACCACAGCCGCGCCCGCCGACGCGCCCGGACGCCGGAAGGTGATCCGCCGGACCATCGTCGCCGGCAGTATCGGCAACTTCGTCGAGCAGTTCGACTACGGGTTGTACGGCTACATGGCGCCCGTCCTCGCCGCCTCGTTCTTCCCGGCGAGCGACCACACCGCCAGCGTGCTCAGCGCCTACGCGGTGATCGCGATCGCGTGCCTCGTCCGCCCGCTCGGCGGGACCATCCTCGGCCGCTGGGGCGACCGGTTCGGCCGCAAGAAGGTTCTGCTGTGGACGGTCGTGTTCATGGGCATCTCGACGGCCGCGATCGGCGTCCTGCCCACCTACGACCAGATCGGCCTGGCCGCGCCGCTGATCCTGCTGGTGCTGCGGGTCGTGCAGGGCATGGTCGCGGGCGGTGAGTACGTCGGCGCCGTCGCGTTCGTGGTCGAGTGGGCCGAGCCGCGCCGCCGCGGGTTCTACACCTCCTTCGCGTCCAACAGCTGCTTCCTCGGCATCCTCGCCGGGGCCGGGGTGGCCGCGTTGATGAGCGCGGTGTTCACCGACGAGGCGCTGCGCAGCTGGGGCTGGCGGATCCCGTTCCTGGCGGTGCTGCCGCTGTGCCTGGTCGGGGTCTGGCTGCGGCGCCGGATCGAGGAGTCGCCGGAGTTCGTCGCCGCCACCGACCACGGCACCAACGTCGTCGCCGCGCCGTTCCGCGAGGCGCTGCGGTCCCAGTGGCGGCCCATCCTGGTGTTCTGCGGCGCCTCCATCATGCTGGCGATCCTGTCCTACACCTGGGTCACCTTCTACCCGGAGTACCTGTCCGAGACGCTCGGCCTGTCCAAGTCGGCGGCCTGGCTGTCCAACATGATCTCGGTCGCCGTGCTGATCCCGCTGCTGCCGCTGGCCGGCTCGATCTCCGACCGGATCGGGCGCAAGCCGATGCTCGTCATCGGCGCGCTGTGCTGCATCTTCCTGGTGCCGCTGGCGTTCTGGGTCGGCCAGTCGGGCACGTTCGGCGGCGCCGTGGCCAGCCAGCTGATCTACATCATCCCGGAGTTCTTCCTGACCGGCATCGTCACCGTGTGCGCGGCGGAGCTGTTCGCCACCCGCACCCGGTTCAGCGCCAGCTCGATCGCCTACAACAGCTCGTTCTCGATCTTCATGGGCATCACGCCGTTCGTCGCGACGCTGCTGGTGTCCACCTTCGGCACGATCTACGCCGTGTGGGTCTACCTCGCGGTGGCGGCCGTGCTGGCGCTGGTGGTGATCACCTTCTTCATGACGGAGACCTACCGCAGCGAGCTGTCGGCCGACAAGTTCGCCCGCTGAGTTCTCCCTCAGGGCACCGGCGGCTCCTCCCGCGCGGGGAGGGGCCGCCGGTGTTCGAGCATCTCGTTGCGCATCAACAGGTCCACGGCGAGCCGGGCGAGTTCGGCGGTGGCGGGGGAGAGCCTGCTGTGCCGCCGCCGGACGAGCGCGAACGTGTTGTGCAGCGGCGGGTCGAAGGTCGTGGTGTGCAGGCGCAGCCCTTCGGTGCGCAGGAGCCGTTCGGCCACCGCCCGGGACAGGAACGTGTCCCCGAGCCCGCGCGCGACCAGGTGCAGCGCCGCCTGGGCTTGCTCGACCTCGAGGAACGGCTCCAGCCGCACCCCGGCGATCTGCGCCCGCTCGGCCAGCTGCAGCCGGTCCGGGTCCGCCCAGCCCACGTGCGCGTCGTAGAGGACGAGCCGCCGCGCCGCCATGGTCGTGATGTCCACCGGCGTGGCCACGTGCGCCGGGTCCGCCGACACGTAGAGCACCTCGTCCCGCGCCAGCGGCGTGACCTCCAGCCCGGACGGGGTGACCGGCAGGACCACGATGCCCGCTTCCAGGTCCCCGGCCGCGACCGCTTCGGCCACGCGCGCGGCGTTGACCCCGACCAGCCGGACGCGCACGTCCGGGTGCGCGGTGGCGAACCGCTCGGCGAGCTCGGCCAGCAGGTAGAAGTCGGCGTTGCGGAACAGGCCGAACGAGGCCACCCCGCCGGTCAGCCCGCGCACCGCCCGCACCGTGTCCTCGGCGTTCTGCGCCGCGCTCACCGTCTGCTGCGCGTGCGGCAGCAGCTGCGCGCCCGCGGGGGTGAGCGTCAGCTTGCGCCCGCCGCGGTGGAACAGCTGCAGACCGCACTCCTCCTCCAGGCGGCGCACCAGTTCCGAGACCGCCGCCTGCGTGTAGCCGAGCGCGTTCCCGGCCGCGGTGAAGGAACCGAGTTCGGCGGCCGCCACCAGGGCACGCAGCTGTGTCAGTGTCACAAGGAAAGGTTATAGGTGTCCCAACGGAAGACAAGGTGGTCCTGTGGCCGGAGCGGAACTAGCTTTCCGGGCATGTACTTCACCGAAGCCACCCAGCGCCGCTTCGCCGGCCGGTTCACCGTCGTCAAGGAGCCCGCGGCCGGCGGCGCCCCCGCCCAGCGCGACCCGGGCGTCATCGACACCGTGACGCGCATGCTCGGCCGGATCCGCGCCGAGGGACTCGATGCCGTCACCCGCTACGCCGCCGAACTCGACGGCTACGACGGCAGGCCACTGGAGATCTCGCGCGAGGAGATGCGCCGCAGCGGCGAGGCGCTGCCGGACGACCTGCGCGCGGCCATCGAGCTCGGCGCCGCCCGCACCCCGGCGTTCGCCAAGGCGTCCCGGGACGCGCTCAAGGACCTGGAGATCGAACTCGAACCGGGCCTGGTCGCCGGATACCGCTACGTGCCGGTGCAGCGCGTCGGCGCCTACCTCCCGGCCGGCCGGTTCCCGCTGACCGCGAGCGCGTTCATGACCGTCGGCGTCGCCAAGGCCGCCGGGGTGCCGTCGGTGGTGGCGTGCACCCCGCCGCAGCCCGACGGCGGCCCGAACCCCGCCGTGCTCTACGCCGCGTACGTGTCCGGAGTGGACCGGGTCTTCCTGCTCGGCGGGGTGCAGGCGCTCGCGGCGATGGCCTACGGCCTGGTCGGCGACGCCCCGGTGGACATGCTCGTCGGCGCGGGCAACGCGTTCGTGGCCGAGGCCAAGCGGCAGCTGTTCGGCACCGTCGCGATCGACCTGCTCGCCGGACCGTCCGAAGTGGCCGTGATCGCCGACGAGACCGCCGATCCCGAACTCGTCGCCGCCGACCTGCTCGGCCAGGCCGAGCACGGCCCGGACTCGCCCGCGGCGCTCATCACCACCAGCGCCGAGCTGGCGGCGCGGGTCGCCGCGGAGGTCGACCGGCAGCTCGCGACGCTGTCCACGGCACCGATCGCCGGTCCCGCCTGGCGCGACCACGGCTCGATCACGGTGGCGGCCGACCGGGAGACCGCGGCCGCGCTCATGGACGACCTCGCGCCCGAGCACCTGGAGATCCAGACCGCCGACGACGACTGGTACCACACGCACCTGACCGCCTACGGGTCGCTGTTCCTCGGGCCGTGGAGCACCGTCGCCTACTCCGACAAGGGCATGGCCGGGACGAACCACGTGCTGCCCACCGCGGGCGGCGCGCGGCACAGCGCCGGGCTGTCGGTGTCCCGGTTCGTCCGGCCACTGACCTACCAGCGGGTCGCCCGCGAAGCCACGCCCGCCCTCGCCGACGCGGTCGAGGTCATCTCCGCCTCGGAAGGCATGGCGGCCCACCGCGCCACCGCCACCCTGCGCACGCAGCGGCTGGCGCTGCAGGAGGTCTGATGGGACGGCCGCTCACCCTCGCGCTCGCCCAGGTCCCCGCCTGCCGCGACGTCGACGGGTTCGCCGAGCACGTCACCGCCACGCTGCGCCGGTTCCCGGGCACCCGGCTGCTGGCCTACCCCGAGCTGCACGTGACCGGAGAGTCCGATATGGACGCCGAGCCGCTGACCGACGGGCCGCGGCACCGGTGTTTCGCCGAACTCGCCGGGGACCTGGGCGTGTGGCTGTGCCCGGGCACTGTCGCGGAGCTGGGCGCCGACGGCCACGTCTACAACACGGCCGTCGTGTACTCGCCCGGGGGTGAGCAGGCCGCCGCCTACCGGAAGGTCTTCCCCTGGCGCCCGCACGAGCCGTTCCGGCCGGGCCGTGAGTTCGTGGTGTTTCCCATCCCCGGGGTCGGCCGCGTCGGGCTGTCCGTCTGCTACGACGCCTGGTTCCCGGAGGTCACCCGCCACCTGGCGTGGCTGGGGGCCGAGCTGGTGCTCAACGTGGTCCGCACCGACACCGCCGACCGCGCCCAGGAGGTCGTGCTGGCCCGCGCCAACGCGACCGTCAACCAGCTGTTCGTGGCCAGCGTCAACGCGGCAGGCCCGACCGGCGCCGGGCACTCGGTGCTGGCCGGGCCCGAGGGGCAGGTCCTCGCCGCGCTGCCCGGCTCCGGCGCGGGCGTGCTCACGGCGGTGATCGACCTGGACACGGTGACCGCGGTGCGCCGGCACGGCAGCTTCGGCGTCACCCGGGTGTGGGAGCAGATGCGGGAGGACGACGAGCCGATCCCGATGCCGCTCTACGGCGGCGCGCTCACCCCGTGGGCCTGGGCCGCGGCGGAACGGCGGCGCACCGCGCCGTCGTGAGGCTCACCGCGCCGCGTGCGTGCCCCGCGGCACCAGCTCCGGGGCGAACGTGACGCGGCGCGGTGTCTCCTCCGCGCCGCCGGCGAAGCGCACGTCCAGCAGGTCCGCGGCGGCCTGGGCCATGCCGTGCAGGTCGTGGCGGACCGTGGTGAGGTCGAAGGTCTCCCAGGACGCCATCGGCAGGTCGTCGAACCCGATGAGCGTCAGGTCGCCCGGCACGTCGACGCCCAGCCGGCGCGCCGCGTTCATCGCGCCGATCGCGATCACGTCGTTGCCGCAGAACACCGCCGTGGGGCGAGGGTCCTCGGCCATCAGGTCGAGCAGGCCCTGGTAGCCGGTGCCGTAGTCGAACGGCCCGCGCCGCACGCGGTGCCGCGGCAGGCCGACCCCGGCCTCCGACAGGCCCACCCGGAACCCGAGTTCGCGGTCGCGGCCGGTGGTGGTCTCCGCCGGGCCGCCGATCAGGGCCACGTCGGCGTGGCCGAGGCGCACGAGTTCCTCGGCGACGAGCCGGCCGCCGGCCTCGTTGTCCACCACGGCGGCGTCGGCCTTGTCGTTGCCGGTCTCCCGGTTGAGGAACACGAACGGCAGGCCGCGGCGGTGCAGCTCGGCGGGCAGGGCGGACCCGATCACCGCGGTGGTGAGCACGACGCCGTCGATCGAGCGGTCGAGCAGCCGTTCGGTCTCCAGCGCGGTCTCGCTGCGCTCGGTGAACAGCATCATCCGGTACCCGTGCCGCTCGAGTGTGTCGTGCAGGGGGCCGATCAGGTGCGGGTAGAACGGGTTGGTCAGGTCGGTGACGACCACCCCGATGCGGCGGGTCGAGCGCGTGGACAGGCTCCGGCCCGCTTCGCTGGGCACGTACCCGAGCGCCTCGGCCGCCTCGCGCACCCGCGCGCGCGTGGCCTCGGACACCCGGTGGTCCCCGCGCAGCGCCCGGGAGACGGTCGGCTGCGAGACCCCGGCGAGCCGGGCCACGTCATGGCTCGTGATCGACATCGGCGCCCCTTCCCGTGGATCGGCCGTGCATACGCATCCTAGCCGAACTCCGGCCGCCTTGGGCTTGACACACGGGTGTCCCCGATGGTGTTCTGCATACGTATTAACAACGAGCTGCGGAGGGTGTCATGGTCAACGGTGAGGGGTGGGTCCCGGCGGCGGAGCTGGAGCGCCGGACGATCCGGCGGGCCGATTTCGTGTCCTGCAACCAGGCGTTCATCGACTGCCGGACGCCGGGTTCGGACCGCAAGGAGAACTACTCGATGATCGGCCCGGGGGTGACGCAGAACCCGAACCAGGTGGTGAACCTGCGTGAGCCGCACGGGTTCAACATCGGCGCGGCGGCGATGCCGCACGGCATCACCAACAACCTGCACCTGCACTTCACGGCCGAGGTGTTCCTGTGCTTCCGGGGCGAGTTCCTGCTCCGCTGGGGCGCCGACGGCGACGAGGGCGAGCTGGTGCTCCGCGAGGGCGACATCGCCTCGATCCCGACGTGGATCTTCCGCGGGTTCACCAACATCGGCCCGGACGACGGCTGGCTGTTCACCGTGCTCGGCCACGACGACACCGGCGGCATCATCTGGGGCCCGTCGGTGCTGCGCGAGGCCGAGCGGCACGGCCTGTACCTGAGCGCGGACAACCGGCTCATCGACACCGTCGCCGGGGACGAGGTGCCCGATCCGGCCGAGCTGGTCCGCCCGATGGCCGCGGCGGACATCGCCGCCCTGCCCTCCTACGACGTGGCCAAGCTGCGCCGCCGGGTGGCGACCACGGACGACCTCCGGTGGTCGTCGCGGGCTCTGCTGGGCAGCGCCCTGCCCGGCGGGCGCGCCGAGCTGGCCACGGTGATCGGCTTCGGCATGACCGAGGACCGCGACCAGGAACCGCGGATCCACCAGCCGCACGGGCACAACCTGGCCTGGCTGCGCGCCGAGCCGGGCGAGGGCCTGCTGCCGCACCGCCACGACGAGACCCAGGTCCTGATGGTCAAGGACGGCGAGTGGGAGGTCACGCTCAACCGGCACGACGAGGTGAGCGTGCGGCTGGGGCCGTGGGACATGGTGTCCGTGCCGCGCGGGGCGTGGCGCAGCGTCCGCAACGTCTCCGACGACACGGCGACCCTGCTCGTCGTCAACGGCGGTGACGGCCGGGTGCGCCTGGAGTGGGACGAGGAGGTCGTCAAGGCGGCCGCCGACGCGGGGGTGGGCGTGGACCACAACGGCTACCTCGCGCCCTACCACCTGCTGCCGAAGCCGGTCGGGCGATGACCGTGCCGCCGGTGGTGCTGGTCCCCGGGATGCTCTGCGACGCCGATCTGTGGGCCGATGTCGAGCTGCCCGGGCCGGTGGTCCACGCGGAGATCACCGCGCCGTCCATCGGCGGCATGGCCGAGCAGATCCTGGCCGCGGTCGACGGCCCGTTCGTGCTCGCCGGGCTGAGCCTCGGCGCGATCGCGGGCTTCGAGGCCGCCCGGCTGGCGCCCGGGCGGCTGGCCGGGTTCTGCGCGATCTCCACCAACGCCGGTGCGCCGCTGCCGCAGCAGCTCGGCGGCTGGGCCGAGTTCGGCCGCCGCACCGGCGAAGGCGGGTTCGCCGAGGTCGTCGAGCAGATCCTGCCCACCATGTTCGCCGATCCGGATCCCGCGCTGCGGCAACGGTTCCGGGAGATGGCCCACCGGGTGGGGCCGGAGACGTTCCGCGCCCAGCTCGCCGCCCAGGCCACCCGGCGGGACGGCGCCGCCGCCATCGCCGGGTTGTCCTGCCCGGTCCTGGTGCTGTGCGGCGAACGGGACGCGCTGTGCCCGCCCGCGTTCCACCACGCCATCGCCGCCCACGCGGCCGACGCCACCCTCCGGGTGCTCCCGGCGGCCGGTCACCTGCTGACGCTCGAGGAACCCGCCGCCGCGGCCACGGTGCTGCGCGACTGGCTCCAGTCAATCCGATGAAGGAGTTGCCATGCCCAAGGTCCTGAAGTCCGCCGTCCCCGTCGAGCAGGTCGCCGCCCAGCGCACCGACGTCGCCGAGCGGGTGCGCGCGATCATCGCCGACATCCGCGAGCGCGGGGACGCCGCGGTCGCCGAGTACTCGGCCAAGTTCGACTCGTGGTCGCCGGAGTCGTTCCGCCTGTCGCCCGAGCGGATCCAGGAAATCGTCGCCCGGGTGCCGGACCAGGTGCTGGAGGACATCCGGTTCGTGCAGGACCAGGTGCGCACCTTCGCCCGGCACCAGCGCGACTCGCTGCGCGAGTTCGAGGTGGAGACCCTGCCCGGTGTCCACTTGGGACAGAAGCATGTGCCGGTGGCCGCCGCCGGCGCGTACGTCCCCGGCGGGCGGTACCCGCTCACCGCGTCGGCGCACATGACGATCGTGACCGCGAAGGTCGCCGGGGTGCCCCGGGTGGCCGCGTGCACGCCGCCGATCCGCGGCGAGGTGCCCGAGGCCACCGTCGCCGCCATGCACCTGGCCGGTGCCGACGAGATCTACCTCCTCGGCGGGGTGCAGGCGGTGGCCGCCCTCGCCGTCGGCACGGAGACCATCGGGCGGGTCGACCTGATCGCCGGCCCGGGCAACGCCTACGTCGCCGAGGCCAAGCGGCAGCTGTTCGGCGAGGTCGGCATCGACCTGTTCGCCGGGCCGACCGAGGTGCTGATCGTCGCCGACCACACCGCCGACCCGTTCGTCGTCGCGGTGGACCTGTTGTCGCAGGCCGAGCACGGGCCGGACTCGCCCGCGGTGCTGATCACCACCTCCGCGGACCTCGCGCGGGAAGTGCTCGGCCACGTCGAGGCGCTGCTGCCCGGCATGCCGACCCGCGACTTCGCCGAGCCCGCGTGGCGCGACCACGGCGAGATCCACGTGGCCGACACGCTCGACGAGGCGTTCGCGCTGGCGGACACGTTCGCCTCCGAGCACGTCCAGGTGCTCACCGAGCAGCCGCGGCAGGCGCTGGAGAAGATGCGCGACTACGGTGCGCTGTTCCTCGGCCCGGGGACGTGCGTGTCCTTCGGCGACAAGGTGATCGGCACCAACCACGTCCTGCCCACGCGCGGCGCGGCCCGCCACACCGGTGGGCTGTGGGTCGGCAAGTACCTGAAGACCGTGACCTACCAGGAGGTCACCAGCAGCGAGTCGAGCGTGCGGCTGGGCGAGGTCTGCGGGCGCGCGGCGCGCGTGGAGCTGTTCGAGGGGCACGCCCGGTCCGGCGACGTGCGGGCGGCCGGGTTCCGGCGCGGGGAGCTGCCGTGGAACCCGGCGTGAGCGGGCGGACCGCGCTGGTCACCGGCGGCGGCAACGGACTGGGCCGCGCGATCGCCGTCGCGCTGTCGGAAGCCGGTGCGCGGGTCGTGGTGACCGGGCGGCGACGGTCCAGTTTGGACGAAACCGTCGCGGCCCTGCCGGGGCCGGGACGGGCCGCCGTGTGCGACGTGGCCGATCCGGAGTCGGTCGCCGCGCTGGCCGACGAGCTGGCCGGCGAGGAGATCTCGGTGCTCGTCAACAACGCCGGGGTGGCGGGGCCGGTCAAGCCGCTGGTGGAGGTCTCGCCGGAGGAGTGGGACGAGGTGTTCGCGGTCAACGTCCGCGGCGTGTACCTGATGTGCCAGGCGTTCCTGCCGCCGATGGTCGCGCGCGGGGCGGGTGATGTCGTCAACATCGCGTCGGTGAGCGGGAAACGGCCGTTGCTGCGGCGCACGCCGTACTGCGCGTCGAAGATGGCGGTCATCGGGTTGACGGCCACGCTCGCCGGGGAGGTCGGGCCGTACGGGGTGGCGGTGAACTCGCTGTCGCCCGGGCCGGTGGAGGGGCCGCGGATGGCGCGCAACTTCCGGCTGGAGGCCGAGCGCACCGGGGTGAGCTACGACAAGGCGGAACGGGCCTTCGTGGGACGCGCGGCGCTGGGCCGGATGGTGACGGAGTCCGAGGTGGCGGCCGCGGTGCTGGCGATGCTGCGGATGCCGGGGCTGTGCGCCGCGGATATCGACTTGTCGGCGGGAATGGTGGCGCGATGACGACGCTGAAACAGCGGCTCGCGGCGGGGGAGCGGCTGCTCGGTGGTCTGCTGCGGCTGCCGTCGGAGACGCTGGTCGAGATGGCGGGCGTGGCCGGGCTCGACTTCGTGGTGCTCGACTGCGAGCACGGGCCCGCCGATCTGGTGCCGCTGCAGCAGCACGTGGTGGCCGCGCAGGCACACGGCCTCGGGGTGCTGGTCCGGGTCGGGGCGGCCGAGCCCGCGCTCGTGCTGCGGGTGCTCGACCTGGGCGCGGACGGGGTGATCGTGCCGCACGTGGACACCCCGGAGCAGGCCCGCGCGGTCGTCGCGGCCGCGCACTACCCGCCGCTGGGCGAACGGGGTTTCGCGACGTACAGCAGGGCCGGCCGGTTCGGCGCCCGGGGCGTTGCCGAGCACCTCGAACGGTCCGCGGAGACGACGCTGGTCGTGCCGATGATCGAGACCCCGGAGGCGTGCGCCGCGGCGCCGGAGATCCTGGCGGTCCCCGGTGTGGACGCGGTCCTCGTGGGCCCCGCGGACCTGTCCGTCGCGATGGGACTGACCACCGGAGCCGCCGACCCCCGCGTCCGCGAGGCGATGGCCCAGGTCGTCGCCGCTGCCGGGCGCGCGGCCAAGCCGATGGTGAGCATCGTGGGCAGCGTCGAGCAGGCCGGGACCGCCCCGCCGGGCGCGGTGATCTACAACCTGGCCCACGTGCTGCTGCACACGCTGCGCGATCTGGCGTCGGCACGTTAGGTCAGCTTAAGGATCTTGTAAAAACGCTCACTTGTCCTTACGTGGCACCTCCGGCACCGTGGTGGCGGAGGTTCGAGTGAGCACAAGAACAACACGGGTGACCGCCCTCACCGCCGGCCGGCACTCCGACGTGGTGGTGATCGGGTTCGGGCGGGGAACCGCCGACGTCGCTCCGCTGATCGCGACCGCGACCGCGTGGGGAATGACCGGAGCGGTGGGCGAAACGCTCAGGCTGCCCGCGCCGCCGGGGTTCGACGCCGGGTCCGTCCTGCTCGTCGGCCTCGGCGAGCCGGACCCCGACGGCGGATACGGGCCGGACGCACTCCGGCAAGCCGCCGGTGTGGCGGCGCGTGCCCTGGCCGGCGTGCCGAGCGTGGTGCTGGCCCTGCCGGCCGTCACCCCGGAGGCGGTGGAAGCCGTGACGCTGGGCGCGGTGCTCGGCCAGTACTCGTTCGACGCCTACCGCAGCGCGCGACAGCCCGCGGCGACCGAATGGGGCGTGCTCACCGGCCTGGACCACGCGGAGGCCGATGCCGCGGTGCGGCGCGCGGTGGTTCTCGCGCACGAGGTGAACCGCGCGGGATCTGGTCAACACGCCCGCCAACGACCTGTACCCCGAGGTCTTCGCCGCGGAGGTCCAGGCGGTGGGCGCCGAACACGGGCTGGCGGTCGAGGTCCTCGACGAGAAAGCGCTTGCGGCGGCGGGGTTCGGCGGTCTGCTCGGCGTCGGGCAGGGCTCGGTCCGGCCGCCGCGGCTGGTGCGGATCTCCTACGCGCACCCGGACGCGGCGACCGGCATCGCCCTGATCGGCAAGGGCATCACCTACGACTCCGGCGGGCTGTCGCTCAAGCCCGTCGGGTCGAACGAGATCATGAAACGCGACATGGCGGGCGCCGCCGCGGTGTTCGCCGCCGTGGGCGCGGCCGCGCGGCTCGAGGTGCCCGTGCGGGTCAGCGGCTGGCTCGCCCTCGCGGAGAACATGCCGTCCGGTTCGGCCACCCGCCCCGGCGACGTGCTCCGCATGTACGACGGGCGCACGGTCGAGGTGCTCAACACCGACGCCGAGGGGCGGATCGTCCTCGCCGACGCGATCGCCTGCGCCGCGGAGGACGAGCCGGACGTGATCGTCGACGTCGCCACGCTGACGTTCGCGATGCGCATGGCGCTGGGCAACCGGATGTTCGGGGTGATGTCGCCCAGCGAGGAGTTCGGCGGCCGGGTGGCCGCGGCCGCCCGCCGCGCCGGTGAGCAGGCGTGGCCGCTGCCGTTGCCGGCGGATCTGCGCCCCAGCCTGAACTCGACGGTCGCCGACATCGCGAACGTGGGGGAGCGCCTGGGCGGTGCGCTGGTCGCGGGGTTGTTCCTGAAGGAGTTCGTGCCGGACGGCACGCCGTGGGCGCACCTCGACATCGCCGGCCCCGCCTTCCACGAGGGCGAGCCCCACGGCGACACCCCGCGGGGCGGCACCGGCGCGGCGGTGCGGACGCTGGTGCAGCTGATGCGCGAGCTCGCGGAGGCGGGGACATGACGTCCCGGCGCCCGGTGGTGACCCGGTCACTCCGCGCCGACGGTCGTCGCTGACGGCGGGACAGAGTGGCGATCGCCCGGGAGGCCGGCGGAAGTGCCGCCCGGGGACCCTGTTCCGGAGTGCTCACGTGCGGGCACGCGACGATCGTCACGCACGGTCGAGGGGCTGCGTCCGGCCTGGGAGGCGCTGGTGGCGCTGAGCCGCGAGACGGGGTGCAACGGGGGCACGGCGTTTTCGCGCCACGTTCCTCCGGTGAGAGCGGCGCCCCTCCCGCCCGGGGCGGCGGATCACCGCGTGGTCCTCGTGCTGCGGCGCAGCGCTTCCGGTGTGCTGATGACTTCCGCGTGCGCCTTGCGGACCTTCGTCAGCGCGGCCGCCATGACCTGTTTCTCCTCCTCGGTCAGGTACTGGGCGAAGTGCTGTTCGATGCCGCGCAGGTACCGCGGCGCGGTGCCGTGGAAGGCGCTCGCGCCCTCGTCGGTCATGGCCGCCCACACCACCCGGCGGTCCTCCTCGTCGCGGATCTTCGTCACCAGCCCGGCGGCCACCATCTCGTCGACCAGCCGGCTCACCCGGGTCCGGCTGAGCACGACCCGGTCGGCCAGGTCGTTCATGCGCAGCCGCCGCCGCGGGCCGGCGTTCAGCTCCAGCAGCACGTCGTACCAGGTGAGGGGGATGGTGCCGGCCCGGGTCAGGTCCGAGTCGATGGCCCGCAGCGCCGCGTTGTACGCCAGCAGCATCGCGCGCCAGGCCGCCACGCCCGTGTCGTCAGCAGTGTCCACGACTCCTAGGATAACCTATTGTGTGCGTGCGCACGCATCAATAGTGTGAGTGCCAGGGAAACCCGAGAGAAGGGGAAGAACATGACGGGATCAGTGATGCCCACCCGGCGGCTGGGCGACGTGGAGCTGCCGGCCGCCGGCACCTGGAAGATCGACCCGGGGCACGCCGAGGTCGGCTTCGTCGGCAGGCACTTCATGCTGACCAAGGTCCGCGGCCGGTTCACCGGCGTGGACGGCGCGGTGGAGGTCGCGGAGAACCCGGCGGACAGCAAGGTCTCGGTGACCATCGACATGGCGTCGGTGAACAGCGGCGACCAGGCCCGCGACGACCACCTCCGCTCGGCCGACTTCTTCGACGTGGACGGCAACCCCACCGCCGCCTTCACCTCCACCGAGGTGCGGTGGGAGGGCAGCGGCGGCTCGATGACCGGGGATCTGACGATCAAGGGCGTGACCAGGCCGGTCACCCTGAGCATCGACTACCTCGGCTACGCGCAGGACCCGTGGGACAACCACCGCGCGGTCTTCTCGGCCCGGAGCCGGATCAACCGCGAGGACTGGGGCCTGACCTGGAACATGCCGCTGGCCAAGGGCGGCCTGCTCGTGTCCAGGGAGATCGACCTGGAGTTCGAGGTCGAGCTGATCTACGCCGGCTGACCACGACCTGCCCGGCAGGGGCGGCGCGGCCCCCGCCGGGCAACCCCGGCAGCTTCCGGCCACCCGGGGCGACGCGCGCCCCGGAATCCCTACCGTGCAGAGCATGGAAGATCTCGGCCCACTCGTGCAGTCCTACCCGAGCGACAACGGCCGCCGGCTGCGGCAGGCCGTCGCGTGCCTGCTCGCCACCGCCGGCCTGGTCCCGCTCGGCCTGCTCATGGTGAAGCTGGACGAATACCTGTACGGCAACACCCCGGCCGAGACCTCGATGACCGCCCCCGTCTGGGCCGGGAGCGCGTGTTTCGGGCTCAGCGTGCTGTTGCTGCCCTACGGGCTGCGGCGGCTCGTCCAGGGCCTGCGGCACCGCGGCGAACGCATCAACCTGCACGCCGGCGGTTTCGTCCACCACCGCAACGCCGGAGCGCGCACGGAGTTCCGGTGGAATGACATCGCGGTGGTCGACGCGCGCGGGAACTGGCAGCCCGGGAAGCTCGGCCACCGCATCGGCATCGACTGGCGCTGCGTGGTCAAACGCGCCGACGGGCGGAAGGTGGTCGTGAACTCCTTCTTCCCCGGCGCGCGGGACCTGGCCGACCGCATCGCCCGTGCCGCCGCGCCCCGGCCGCACTGAGCGATGCACTGGCGCGACAGGGTCGCGGTCGGGGTCGCGGCGGCCCTGGGGCTGGGTGCCGTCGCCACGGGCGTGGCGATCATCTGGCTGACCGTCGCCGGCGTCGATCTCCTGGCCGCGCTGCACGGCGAGGACGAGCGCGGCGTGCGACGCGGGAACACCGTCTTCGAGTCGGTGTTCCTGATCACCCTCGGCGCGGGGGCCATCCTGTCGGTCCTGGTGCCCCTGGGGAAGATCGTGGCCCGCCGGCACCGGTCCGGGCCGGACGGCTGACCGCCCGGCCCGTCCACTCAGTACACCTCGGCGAGCAGGTCGAGCACCTCCGCCTCGGTGGGGGTGCGCGGGTTGTTGCGCGTCACCGGGTCCTGCACCGCGGCGCGCGCCAGCTCCGGCAGCATCTCCCGCGCCACGCCCAGCTGCCGCAGCGGCTTCCGGATCTCCAGCGGCCCCGACAGCTCCCGCACCGCGGCGATCGTCGCGGCCGTGCCGTCGCCGTCGACGGCACCCAGGGCACGCGCGGCCTGCGCGTGCGCCGCGGCCGCGGCCGGGGCGTTGAACGCGATCACCTCCTCCAGCACGGCGGCCAGCGCGACCCCGTGCGGGGTGCCGGTGTGCGCGGTGATCGCGTGCCCGATCCCGTGCACCAGCCCCAGACCGGAAATGGTCAGCGCCTGCCCGGCCAGATGAGCGCCGAACATGAGCTGGGCCCGGGCCTCCAGATCGCCGCCGTCCCGGTGGGCCACCGGCAGCCAGCGCCCGATCAGCGTCACCGCGTGCTGGGCGAACGCGGCCGACATCGGGTTCGCCCCGCGCGCGGCCAGCGACTCGATCCCGTGCACGAGCGCGTCGACGCCGGTCGCCGCGGTGACCCGCGACGGCAGCCCGAGCGTCAGTTCCGGGTCCAGGACCGCGATCCGCGGCCGCACCGACGGGTGTCCGATGTAGACCTTCCGGCGCGCGCAGGTGTCCTCGATGACGCCGAACCCGTTGGTCTCCGCGCCGGTGCCCGACGTGGTGGGCACCGCGATCACCGGCAGCCCGTCCGCGGCGTCCCACAGCGCGTCCGCGTCGGCCGCGGCGGCGCCCGGGTTCCCGGCCAGCAGCGCGATGCCCTTGGCCGCGTCCAGTGGCGAACCGCCGCCGAGCGCGATCACCACCGCCCGGCCGAACGCGCGGGCACGGGCGGCCCCGCGATCGATCTCGGCGGCCGAGGGGTTGGCGCTGATGTCGTCGTGGATCTCGTGCTCGATCCCGGCGGAGTGCAGGATCTTGCCGGCCCGCGGCGCGATCCCCGCCGCCTGCAGGCCCCGGTCCGTGACCACCAGCGCGCGCTGGTGCCCCAGCTCGGTGACGAACCGGGGGAGGTCCTCGACCGCACCGGCACCGAACTCGACGCGGCAGGTGGGCTCGATCGTCACGCGCCCGGCGGTCACAGCGCACCCGCCGGAGCCAGGCGGAACGGACGGCCGGCCAGCCCCTCGTACAGCCGCACCGGGCTCATCTCGCCGGCCAGGTCGCCGAACTGCGCCTTGGCCCGCCGGTAGATCTGCTCGACGAGCGCGGACACCTCGGTGGACACGCCCAGCTCGCGGCCGAGGTCGACGGCGAGGCCGAGATCCTTGCAGGCCAGCGCCATCGCGAACGAGTCGTCGTAGTCGCCATCGGCCAGCACCGACTCGATGTCGCGTTCGAGGAAGTTCGACGCGGCCGGGCTGGCCAGCAGCGAGGCGCGCAGCACGCCGAGGTCCACACCGGCCTTCACGCCCATCGCCAGCACCTCCGAGGTGGCCACGACGTGGCAGAACCACAGCAGGTTGATCATGAGCTTGGCGGTGTAGCCGGATCCGGCTGCGCCGATGTGCAGGATCCGGCCGGGGTCGCCCATCGCGGTGAACAGCGGCATGGCGCGCTGGAACTGGGTGGCGTCCCCGCCCACGAAGATCTGCAGGGTGCCCGCTTCCGCGCCGCGCGCCATCCCGCTGACCGGCGCGTCCAGCCGGTGCACGTCGCGGGAGTCGAGCACCTCCTGCGCGACGCGCTCGGCGGCCGCCGGGGTGGAGGTGGACATGTCGACCCACAGCGCGCCCGGGTCGAGCGCCGCGGCCGCGCCGCCCCGCAACAGGACGTCCTCGACGATGCGCGGGGTGGGCAGCATGGTGATCAGGACCTCGGCCCCCGCCGCGCACTCGGCGGGGCTGCCGGCCCAGGTCGCGCCCAGGGCCAGGTGCTCGGCCGCCGCCTCGGGGCGGGCGTCGTGCACGGTGACCTGGTGACCGGCGTGGATCAGGTGGCGGGCCATGTGCCTGCCCATGTTGCCCAGTCCGATGAATCCGATTCTCATGGTTGTCCTCGCAATCCGACCCGTCAGGACAGGTCGATCCAGGTGGTCTTGAGCGCGGAGTAGGCCTCCAGCGCGTGCAGGGACTTGTCCCGGCCCGCCCCGGTCGCCTTGAAGCCGCCGAAGGGGGTGATCACGTCGCTGGCGTCGAAGGTGTTGATCCAGACCGTGCCCGCCCGCAGGTGCCGCGCCACGCGGTGCGCGGTGGTCACGTCCCGGGTCCACACCGAGGCGACCAGGCCGAAGTCGGAGTCGTTCGCCAGCCGCGCGCCCTCCTCGGCGTCCCCGTCGAAGGTGATCACCGACAGCACCGGGCCGAACACCTCCTCGCGGGCGATGGTCATGTCGTTCGACACACCGTCCACAATGGTCGGCTCCAGGAAGGTGCCGCCCGTCCCGGTGCGGATCCGCTGCCCGCCGAGCACCGTCGCGGCGCCCTCGGCCCGTGCGATGTCCAGGTAGCCGAGGACGCGCCGCAGCTGGGTCTCGTCCACGATCGGGCCCATCACGGTGGCCGGATCCAGCGGATCGCCCACCCGGAACGTCTCCCGCGTGATCTTGACGATCTCCTCCAGCAGCCGGTCCTTCACCGCGCGGTGCACGATGAGACGGGACCCGGCGTTGCAGGTCTGGCCCGCGTTGTAGAAGATGCCCCACGCCACGGCGGACGCGGCCGGCGAGGTGGCGGCGTCCGGCAGCACCAGCTGCGGCGACTTGCCGCCCGCTTCGACGGCGACCTGCTTGCCGTTGGACTCCCCGGCGTACACCTGGAAGCGCCGCGCGACCTCGGCCGAACCGGTGAAGGCGATCTTGTCCACGTCCGGGTGCCTGCCGAGCGCCTGGCCGGCGACTTCACCCCGTCCCGGCACGACGTTGAGCACCCCGGCGGGCAGGCCGGCCTCGTGCCCGAGCCGCGCCAGCAGCAGGGCGGCCAGCGACGTCTGCTCGGCCGGTTTGAGCACCACCGAGTTCCCGGTGGCCAGCGCGGGCCCGAGTTTCCAGGACGCGATCAGCAGGGCGTAGTTCCACGGCACGACCGCGCCGATCACGCCCAGCGGCTCCCGGGTGATGAAGGCCAGGGCGTCGCCGGGCGCGGGGGCGACCTCGCCGTAGGTCTTGTCGATCGTCTCGGCGTACCAGGCGATGGTCTCCGCGGTCTTGGCCACGTCCACCCGCAGCGCCTCGGTCACCGGCTTGCCCATTTCGAGCGTGTCGAGCAGGGCGAGCTCGTCGGCGTGCGCGGTGATGGCGTCCGCCCAGCGCAGCATGATCCGCTTGCGCTCCTTGGGCGGCAGGCCCCGCCACCGGGCGTCGTCGAAGGCGGCCCGCGCCGCGCGCACCGCGCGGTCGATGTCCGCCGCGCCCCCGGCCTGAACTTCGGTGAGCACCCTGCCGTCGCGCGGGGAGGTGGTGGCGAACACCTCGCCGGAGAGCGCGCCGGTGAAGGCGCCGTCGATGAACGGCCGGGTCTCGAAGGTGATCCGCTCGGCGGCGGCCAGCCACGCCGCGTGGTCCCGCTGCACCGTCATCGGATCCGCCACCGCCGCACCGCGTCCTCGTCGAGTTCGACGCCGAGGCCCGGCGCCTGCGGGACCTCCAGCTCACCGGCGGCGTTGATCATCACCGGTTCGGTGAGCATGAAGTCGCGCCGCTCCGGCGTCCAGCCCGGCGGGTCGAACGGGAACTCGAAGTACGGGCCGCCCCCGACCCCGGCGGCGACGTGCAGGTTCGCCAGCACGCCGATGCCGTTGGTCCAGCTGTGCGGCGTGAACTGCCGGTGCTTGAGCTGCGCCACCTCGGCGAGGGTCCGGGCGCGGTGCATGCCCACGGCCAGCACGACGTCCATCTGGTACACGTCCAGCACGTCGTGTTCCAGGTACCGCAGCAGTTCCGGGACCGAGTGGTGCATCTCGCCCGCGGCGATCCGCACGCCCGGGTTGTCCGCCCGCAGCACCCGGAAGCCCTCCAGATCGGCGTAGGGCAACGGTTCCTCGACCCAGAACACGTCCAGCTCGGCCAGCCTGCGCACGATCCGGCGGGTCTTCACCAGGTCCGAGGCGTCCGCGGTGTCCCCGGCCATGCGCCAGGACTGGTTGAGGTCGACCATGATCTCGAAGTCCGGGCCGAGCGCGGTGCGCACCGCCTCGACCGCGGCGATGCCGTCGGCCACCCGGTCCCGGTCGATGCGGATCTTGACCGCCCGGAAGCCGGCCGCACGCGCCTGGAGCGCGGTCTCCACCCGGTCCGCCGGGGATTTGAGTTCGGCGCTGGAGGCGTAGGCGGGCAGGGACCGGGCCGCGTTGCCGAACAGCGTGGCGACCGGCAGGCCCGCCGTCTTGCCGATGATGTCCCAGAGCGCGACCTCCAGCGGCCAGTAGTGGCCGCCGTGGAAGTTGGCGGTCTCGATCGCCTTGACGTGCCGCACGATGTCGAGCGGATCGGCACCCAGGAACAGGTCCCGGAACGCCTCGAACCCGTCCATGGTGTCGCCCGAGCCGATCCCGGTGATCCCCTCGTCGGTGTGCACCCGGACGATCGTGGCGTCGAAGTGCCGCCGCGGCTCGGGATCCCACGCGGCGCGCAGCGGCGGGTCCAGCTCCAGCCGCAGCCGGTCGAGCGTGATGTCGGTGATCTTCATCGGGCGGCCTCCGGCGCGGACTCGGCGAGCACGGCGGCACCCGGCTCGTAGAACGGGTTGGCCGCGCCGGCCCGCGCCGCCGCCTGGACCTCGTCGACGGTCGGCGTGCCCGCCACGGCGGCGCGGATCGCGCCGAACGCGGCCGCCCGCTGGTTGCGGAAGGACTCGTCGAGGTCGGCCACGCCGGGGTTGACCCAGACCGCGGCGATGATCAGCAGGTCGTCCGCCTCGGCGGCCGGGATCAGCCCGTGCTCGACCGCGTCGGCGACGCCGTGGGCCAGCCCGGCCTGGGCCGAGCCCCAGGTGGCCCGCTCGTGCAGGTCGCCGGAGGCGGCCGCCTTGGTGACGAACAACGTCAGCGGCTTGACCGGCACGCTGGGCCGCAGCACGGTCACGAACGGCACGTGCCCGGCGCTCGGGGTGGCCAGCGCGGTCGCCCAGGCGGTTTCCACGGGCCCGCCCTTGCGCCCCACCACGATGTTGGTGTGCGCGGCGTTGACCCCCGTGCCGACGAACGACTCGCCGGCCAGCGCTGCAGGCGCGAAAGTCATGGAAGCTCCAGAAGTGGCGGATGGTGTTGACGCAGCCGAACGGTAAGGAGCCGGGGGAGGGGCGGCAAGGAGTTCCGGGCGATCGCAACGTCGGTTGCGCTGGCGGCAACTCCAGGCGTGACCAGCGCCGTTACCCCTGGTTTACGCTACGGCGGTGAGTTCGGACGGGCAGGGCGCCGGCGCGCGCAACCAGGGCCACGGCCTGCGCCGGGACATCGACCTGCTGGAGGCGCTGGCGTCGGAGGAGGCCCAGCACGCCGGCGGCCTCGGCGTGGACACGCTGGCGCAGCTGGTCGGCCGGGAGAAGAGCCAGGTGTCGCGTGCGCTGAAGGCGCTCGCCGGGGAGGGCATCGTCGAGCGCGACCCGGACACCCTGGAGTACCGGCTGGGCTGGCGGTTGTTCTCCCTGGTGGCGCGCACGGTCGAGGACCGGCTGCTGCGGGCCGCGGAACCGGTCATGCGCTCGCTGTCCGGCGAGCTGGAGGAGACCGTCCACCTGTGCGTGCTGCGCGACAACCAGGTGCTCACCCTACTGTCGGTGTCCGGGCACTCCTTCCGCGTGCAGGGCTGGGAAGGCCGGGGCGTGCCCGCGCCCTGCACGTCCGCGGGCCGGGTCCTCCTGCAGGACGCCGCACCGGACGACCTGTACGTCCGGTTCGGACTGCGCGCCGATCTCGGGGCCGGCTGCCCGCGATCGGAGGTGCGCACGCTGCCCGACCTGTGGTCGCGGATCCAGCGGGGCAAACGCGACGGCTACGCCGCCGTCCGCGAGGAGTTCGAACCCGATCTCGTCGGGGTTTCCGCGCCGGTGCGCGACTTCCGCGGGCGCGTGGTCGCCGCGCTGAACGTCTCCGCGCCCAAGGACCGGTTCGGCGCGCGGCTGGACGACGCCGGCCGGGTCACGGCACGGGCCGCCGGGGCGGTCTCGGAACAGCTGGGCTGGCGGATGCGCGCCGTCCCGCCCGCGTCCCGGCGCTTCACCTGAGGCGGTTGTCCTCACCGCAACTCAGGTTGCGAAACACCGGGTTCTCTTGCCGCGCAACACGTGCGGCTCATACGTTGCCTCGCGCCAGGTCAGGGTGTGAGGAGAACAGAATGGACATCGACGCGATCGCGAAGGCCGCGGCGGGGGAGGGCGACCTGTTCGTCGGCGGGCGCTGGCTGCCCGCCGCCGACGGCCGGACCTTCCCGGTCTTCGACCCGGCCACCACCGAGCCGATCCGCGAGGTGTCCGCGGCCTCCGCCGAGGACGCCCGGGCGGCGCTCGATGTGGCGCAGGACGGGTTCGAGCAGTGGCGGGCGGTCGCGCCACGGCGCCGGTCCGAGGTGCTGCACGCCGCCTTCGCCGCGATGCACGAGCACGCGCCGGCCCTGGCCCGGCTGATCACCCTGGAGAACGGCAAGGCCTACCGCGACGCGCTCGCCGAGGTCTCCTACGCCGCGGAGTTCTTCCGCTGGTTCGCCGAGGAGGCCGTCCGCATCGGGTCCGGCTTCGCCGACGCGCCCGGCGGCGGCTACCGGCACGTGGTGCGCAAACAACCGGTCGGGGTCGCGGCGTTCGTCACCCCGTGGAACTTCCCGGCCGCGATGGCCACCCGCAAGATCGCGCCCGCCCTGGCCGCCGGCTGCGCGGTGGTGCTCAAGCCCGCGCCGGAGACGCCGCTGACCGCGCTGGTGATCGCCGGGCTGCTCGCCGAAGCCGGGCTGCCCGCCGGGGTGTGCACCGTGCTGCCCACCGACCGGGCCGCCGAGGTGGGCGGTGTCTGGCTGGGCGACGAGCGGGTGCGGAAGTTCTCCTTCACCGGATCCACCGCCACCGGCCGGGTCCTGCTCCGGCAGGCGGCGGACAACATCGTGAACGTGACCATGGAACTCGGCGGGAACGCCCCGTTCATCGTCTGCGCCGACGCCGATGTGGACGCCGCCGTGCGTGGCGCGATGGACGCCAAGATGCGCGGTGGTGGGGAGGTCTGCATCGCCGCCAACCGGTTCTACGTGCACGCCGGCGTCGCCGACGAGTTCACCGCCAAGCTCGGCGCGGCGATGGCCGCGGTCCCGATCGGACCCGGGTTCGGCGAGGGGGTCGGCCTCGGGCCGATGATCAACCAGGCCGCGGTGGACAAGATCGCCGGTCTGGTCGCCGACGCCGTCGCCCGCGGCGCCACGATCGCCGCCCAGGGGCCCCGGCCCGAGGGACCCGGCTGGTTCCACCCCGCGACCGTGCTGGCCGGGGTGCCGGACGACGCGGAGATCATGCACACCGAGGTGTTCGGCCCGGTCGCGCCGATCACCACCTTCACCGAGGAGGCCGATCTGCTCGCGCGCGCCAACGATTCCGTGCACGGTCTCGCGGCCTACGTTTACTCCGGCGACCTGGGCCGTGCCCTGCGCCTCGCCGACCGCCTGGAGACCGGGATGGCCGGCATCAACCGCGGCCTGATCTCCGACCCGGCCGCGCCGTTCGGCGGCGTGAAGCAGTCCGGGCTCGGCCGCGAGGGCGGCCGCGAAGGGATCGACGCCTTCCTGGAGACCAAGTACCTGGCCGTGGACTGGCCGGCCTAGCCCCGCGTTTCCCCATTCCCCTACGAGAACAGGACGGATCATGGCAGCGTTGCCCGATACCGACACCGGCGGCTCCGCCACCGCCGAGCGCGGCCGCCGCCGGCTGCGCACCAAGCTGATGCTCGCCACCCAGGTGGGGCAGGGCATCGACGGCTACATCCTCGGCGGCATCGGCGCCGCGATGCCCGCGATCGTCGCCGACATGCGCATGTCGGACTGGACGGCCGGGCTGATCGGCGCGTCGGCGCTGGTCGGCATCTTCGTCGGCGGGCCGCTGTTCGGCTGGTTCGCCGACCGCTTCGGCAGGCGGATCGTGTTCCTCACCGACATGATGATCTTCCTGGTCGGGTCGATCGCTCAGTTCTTCGTGGACAACGCGTGGCAGCTGTTCGTCATCCGGCTGGTGATGGGCATCGCGATCGGCGGCGAGTACGCCATCGGCGCGCCGCTGCTGTCGGAGTACGCGCCCCGGCACAACCGCGGGCGGCTGCTGGCCAGTCTCGAGGTCAGCTGGTACGTCGGGTTCATGCTGGCGTTCGCGGTGGGCTACGCACTGTCCGATGTGGACGACGGATGGCGCTGGACGCTGGGCAGCAGCACGCTGATCGCGCTGGTGTGCGTGGCGCTGCGCGGCGGCATCCCGGAATCGGCCCGGTGGCTGCTCAGCAAGGGCAGGCGCGCCGAGGCCGAGGAGCTCATCCGCCGCTACGGCATGGACGTCGACGTGGACACCGAGCTGGCCGACGGCGAGCGGCGGAACAGCCTGCGCCTGCTGTTCACCCGCCGCCACCTGCGCAGCACCGTGTTCGCCAGCACGTTCTGGGCGGCGCTCGTGCTGCCGTACTTCGCCATCGGCACGTTCTCCCCGCAGGTGCTGGAGGCCCTCGGACTCGGCGACGCGCTCGCCGGTTCGCTGGCCAGCAACGCGCTCGCGGTGCTCGGGGTGGCCGCGGGCTGCCTGCTCGTCGAGCGCATCGGCCGCCGCAGGCTCTTGATCCCGCCGTTCTGGATCACCGCGGCGGCGCTGGCGCTGATCGGGTTCTGGCCCACCGCGCCGATCGCCGTGGTCGTCGCGTGCTTCCTCGTGTTCGCCTTCCTCAACGCGGCCTCCAGCGCGCTGACCGCGGTCTACCCGCTGGAGGTGTTCCCGACCGCGATCCGCACGACCGGGGTCGGGTTCGCGACGGCGATGAGCCGGGTCGGGGCCGCGATCGGCACCTTCCTGCTCCCGGTGACGCTCACCCACCTCGGCGTCGGACCGACGATGCTGATCGGGGCGGGCGTGCTCGCCGCGGCCGGGCTGCTGTCGCACTTCCTCGCCCCGGAGACCGCCGGACTGGAACTGAGCCACGCCGCACGAGCGGCGACCGAGGGGAGCAACCGGTAGCTCCCGCTTGCGCACGGCCCCGTCCCACGCCGGGACGGGGCCGCTTGCGTTGGCGGAGCGCCGAAACCCAGAGGCGCGGTGCCAGACGTAGGGGTGTCCGGCAAAGCTTTCATCCAGATGGTGACGTCGTGGATGGGGATGGCTGCGTCGTAGACCGCGGCGGGAGTAGGTGTTCGATGGCGTCGCGGTAGATGGGTCGCCGTGCGTCGCGGGAACCGCGGCGGTTCCGGTGTCCTGCTCGGTCGGCCGGCTCGGGGATGACCGCCCGGATTCCCGCCGGCGTACGTGTGCGGATCGCGCCGCCGGCACATCCCGCCAGACGATTCCGCACCGAAACCGGCGATGATGCCCGAGACCGTCGCCCGCGTATCCGGAAACGGCCGGCCAGGCTCGCCCGTGGGCACCGGCAGCACGTCAACGCCGCCACGGCACACTCGGCGGCCACCCACCAGCCGACTGCCACCAACCTGATGGCCAAGTACACCTAGCGCCGGCTCAGGAACTCGCCTCGTCGGTGCGGGCGCCGGCCAGGATGGCGTCCAGCAGGCCCGGGTAGCGCGCGTCCAGGTCGTCGCGGCGCAGGGTCAGCAGGTTCTCCCGGCCCGACGGCTCCTGGATGATCACGCCGCTGTCGCGCAGCACCCGCCAGTGGTGGGTCATCGTCGACTTGGCCGGGATGCCCAGCTCGGTCAGCACGCTGGTGCAGTTGTGCTCGCCGCCGCCGGCCAGCACACGGACGGCGGCCAGCCGCACCGGATGGCCCAGCGCCGACAGCACGCCGTCGATGCGGATCTGCTCACGCTCCGGATGACGGTACCTCACGGTACTACCGTACACGGAAAGTCGAACTATCACCTTGCGCTACGGTTCGACTGTACGTAATTATTCGTACAGTCGTACTCTGCTCTTGGAAGGTGTTCTCTCGCATGTCCGCTGTTCCCCGACAGCCCGCCGCCCGGCGGACGGGCTGGATCCTGGTCCTGCTGGCGCTCGCGCAGCTGATCTACGCCCTGGACCTCAACATCGTGTTCGTCGCCCTCCCCGAGATCGGCGCGGACCTGGGCTTCCCCGGTCAGACCCAGCAGCTGGTGGTCAGCGCCTACGTCGTGTTCGCCGGCGGGTTCCTGCTCTTCGGCGGCCGGGCCGCCGACCTGCTGGGCCGCCGCCGGGTGTTCGTGTTCGCCCTGGCCCTCTACGCGATCTCGTCGCTGGCCGGTGGCCTCGCGCCGAACCCGGCCACGATCATCATCGCTCGTGCGGTGCAGGGGATCGGTGGCGCACTGCTGCTGCCGTCGACCCTGTCGCTGATCAACACGTTGTTCCCGGAGGGACCGCAGCGCAACCGCGCGCTGGCCGTCTGGGGCGGCGCGGGCGCCAGCGGCCTGACCATCGGGGCGCTGCTCGGCGGTGTGCTCACCGAGAACTTCGGGTGGCCCGCCGTCTTCTACGTCAACGTCCCGCTGGCCGGCCTCGTGGCGCGCGCCGCGCTGGCGGTGATCCCGCGCGACCCGGCGGGCGGGCCGCGGCGCCGCTTCGACCTGCCCGGTTCGCTGACCGTCACCGGCGGCGCGACGCTGCTCGTGTTCGCCCTCGTCCAGGGCCCCGAGCAGGGCTGGGGCAGCTCGCTGGTGATCGGCGCGTTCGCGCTGGCCGCCGTGCTGCCGGTGGCGTTCGCGGTGATCGAAGCACGCAGCGCCGACCCGCTCATGCCGTTCCGGCTGTTCGGCAACCGCAGCCTGACCACGGGCATGATCGTCACGTTCATCTACATGGCCACGTTCGGCGTGCTGCCCTACTTCCTGACCGTGCTCATGCAGAGCGTGCACGGCTACAGCGCCCTGCAGACCGGACTCGCGTTCCTGGTGCCCTCGCTGGCGATCGCGACCGGGACCCAGCTCGGCGAGCGGCTGACCACGCGCATCGGCCTGCGCACCACGCTGATCCTCGGCTTCGTGGTCGGCGTCGTGGGCACCGCGGCCATGGCGATCGGGTTCGACGCCGGCGCCGGCTACGGCGTGCTGGTGCCCGGGCTCATCGTCTCCGGCGTCGGCCAGGGTGTGGTGTGGACCGCGATGTGGATCGCCGCCGCCACCGGCACCGCCGCCCACGAGCAGGGTGTCGCCAACGGCATCGCCTCCACGGCGCTGAACATCGGCAACGCGATCGGGCTGGCGGTGTTCACCGCGCTCGCCGACATCGGCACCGAAGGGAAGACGGGCGAGGCGCTGCGCACGGCCACCGCGGACGGCGAATTCCTCGTCGTGCTGCTGACCGCCGCCGGCATGGTCCTCGGGTTGCTGGTCAGCCTCGCCCTGCGGCGCACCCGTGCCGCGGCTCCCGCGGAACCGGTCGCCGCGGCGTGACCGGACCGGGCAGGGCGAGCCCGTCGCCCTGCCCGGTTTCCCGGCGGTTCAGGAACTCGTCCGCGCGTAGTGCCCGGCGATCTCGTCGCTGGTGGTGAGCCAGACGTCGTCGTGGCTCGCGATGTAGGCCAGCGCCTCGTCCAGGTAGCGGGCGCGGAACGGCTGGCCGATGACGAACGGGTGCAGCGGCAGCGCCATGACCCGGCCGCTGGTGGCGGAGTCGGCGTAGAGCTGGTCGAACTGGTCCTTGATGATCTGGAGCACCTCGGGGCCGGTGAACCCCTGGGTGATGAACATCAGCAGGTCGTTGACCTCCAGCGTGTACGGCACGCTCAGCATGCCCGGCACGTTGAGCCGGTAGGGCTGGTCGTCGTTGGTCCAGTCCAGCACGTAGCTCAGGCCGAGTTCGGACAGCAGCCGCGGCGTGTGGAACGTTTCGGTGAGACCGGGGCCCATCCAGCCCTTCGGCCGCTGCCCGGTCGCCTTCTCGATCGTGGTGACCGCGTCGGTGAGGATCGCCCGCTCCTCGTCGATCTCGAGGTTGGCGTGCAGCCGCGAGTTGGTCTGCCCGTGCACGAGCCAGGCCCAGTCCCGGGCCCGGCCCGCCTCGACCACCTGCGGGTAGTGCTCGGCGACCTCGGAGTTGAGCAACGCCGACGCGCGGATGCCGTGCCGGTCCAGGATGTCGATGACCCGCCAGATCCCGACGCGCAGGCCGTAGTCGCGCCAGCCGTAGTTGAGCGCGTCGGGCACCAGCGTGTTCGTGGACGCCCAGATGCTGGTGGACGGCTTGTCGACGTGGAAGTGCTCGATGTTGAGACCGACGTAGAACGCGAGACGGGCCCCGTTCGGCCAGACGACGGGCTCGCGCTCGGTGATCGGCTGGTAGTCGAAGAGTTCCAGACTCATGCGGCCAGCGTGCAACGTTGACACCAGTGTGAAGGTCAAGCGCGACGCCGATCACGACCACGTGATCAGCGCGTCCAGCGCCTCCACCCGGGAACCGGTCACCAGCAGCGGGTTGACCTCCAGCGCGGTCAGCCGCGGGCCCAGCTCCACGGCCAGCTCCCCGATGCGCGCGATCACCTCCGACAGCCGCCCGAGGTCGGCCGGCTCCGCGCCGCGGGCGCCGGTCAGCAGGCCGTACCCGCGCAGCTCGGCCAGCGCCGCACGCACGTCGTCCGGGGTGACCGGCAGCAGCCGCAGCGCGGTGTCCCGCAGCGCCTCCACCCACACCCCGCCCAGGCCGATCGCCATGGCCGGGCCCCACGCCGGATCCCGCACCACCCCCACCAGCAG